>JAZNWG010000128.1:0-8736 GCA_045593225.1 Oscillospiraceae bacterium | reverse complement strand
CAACTCCTTGGCTCACAGAACGACATGGCTACGATCCGACTTTCGATGTAAAGGTGTTGCTGATAAGCGAGCTTAAAAAGGCTGATAGTATAGATGAAAAACTGTTGGCCTCCCGTAGGGCAGCCCTTATCGATACCGACCCGATGTGTCTGATAAACACCTCCGGCTCCACAGGCACGCCTAAGGGCGTTGTGCTCAATCATAAGAGCTTTTTTGACTTTATCGACTGGGCTACGGAGGTCTTCAACTATTCCGATGACCTTATCATAGGCTCGCTTTCGCCTGTTGTGTTTGATATATTTGATTTTGAGCTCTGCATGCTTATGACACACGCATCTCAGATCGTTATTCTGGACGCTTCGCTTGCTGCATTCCCTGCAAGACTTCTTGAAAGGCTTCAGCACAGCAGGGTAAATTATATCTTCTGGGTTCCCTCCATAATGGTGAATATCGCTAACATGGATCTTCTCAGTAAGCTGCCGCTGCCGGATCTCAGGCTCGTGTGGTTTGCGGGTGAGGTGTTCCCGACAAAGCAGTTTCTTTATTGGTACGATAAGCTGCCGAATGCGATGTTCGTGAATATGTACGGCCCTATCGAAATAACTCTTGATTGTACTTATCATATAATCAAAGAACGTCCCGAGGAAAGCCTTCCGCTTCCGATCGGAATTCCCTGCCGTAATACGGATATCCTTATTCTTGACGGGGAGCGTGCCTGCGCTGTGGGAGAAGAAGGCGAATTGTGCGTAAGAGGAACGTCGCTTGCTATGGGTTATTACAATAACCCCGAAAAAACACAGGCGGCATTTGTTCAGAATCCGCTGAATAAGGCATACCCCGAGCTTATTTACCGCACCGGAGATGTAGTGCTGCTTGATGAAAACGGACTTATTCAGTTCAAGGGACGAAAGGACAGCCTTATCAAGCACATGGGCTATCGTATAGAGCTTGGTGAGATCGAAAATGTTCTTATCAACGATATCAAGCTGGTCGAGTACTGCTGCGCGGTATATCGTTACTCCAAAAAGGAGATAGTTCTTTACTATGAGAGTAAAGAGGATATAACCGTCGCAGGGTTCCGCAGTGCGATGAAAAACATGCTTCCGGCATATATGCTTCCCTCTTCTTTTGTCAGAATGGAGCTTTTGCCGCGCAACACAAACGGAAAAATTGACAGACTTTTGCTAAGCAATAAAGCTAACGAGGATAATTAGTATGAACGATATTTATGAAATTCTTGCAGAGATCAGACCTGAATATGACTTCAAGGATAGCACGGACTTTATCGAGGACGGTATGCTTGATTCGTTTGATATCATTTCGCTTATTGATATTATCAGCGAGAAGTACGGCGTGTCCGTTGACGGTCTGGACATAATCCCTGAGAACTTTTGTTCGGCACAGGCGATTGCCGATCTTATCAGAAAAAACGGAGGAGATATCTGATATGCAGACAAAGTTTTTCGGAAAAAAGATCACATCGATGCTGGGCGTTCTGCCGCAGAACGAGTGTTTTTTCGATGACGAGGTAGGAAATTACGATTTCCCCGAAAAGCAGACCATGCGCCTTAAAAGGGTAATGGGCTATGATAAACACCGTATCTCGAAGGAAAGCTCGGCTGCGTCTGATTTTGCGGTTTTTGGCTTAAGGTATATACTTGAGAACGGTTGGCTCAGCAAGGACGATATCGGCGCTGTGATAGTGGTATCTCTCTGCCCCGATCATTTCGTTCCTCATATCAGCAATATAGTACACGATAAGCTCGGGCTTTCCACAGATGTGCTCTGCATGGATATACCGCAGGGCTGCTGCGGCTTTCTGGTGGGACTTTCTCAGGCGTTCATGCTTCTTGAGCATATGGACAAGAAGGTAGTCCTGATAAATGTCGATATACTCAGTCATAAAGTATCTAAGAGAGACCGCAACGATTACCCGCTGATCGGTGACGGTGCAGCAGTGACTGTTATCGAGAATTCCGACGATGATCGCAGTATTTATTATGAGATGCACACCGATGGCTCGCGCGGAGATGCACTTATCATTCCTGCAGGCGGCTTCCGTATGCCTTCAAGCGAAAAGACCTGTGTCATGGAAAATACAGGCGACGGCAATTACAGATGTCTTGATAATATGCATATGGACGGAAGTGCGGTGTTCAATTTCGTGCAGGTAGAAGTGCCCCCGATGATCGGGCATGCTCTCGGCGAGTGCGGCCTGAGTGTTGATGACGTGGATTATTATCTTTTCCACCAGCCTAACAAGTTTATGCTGCAGAAGCTTGCAGAGAAGTGCAATATCCCGTTTGAAAAGATGCCGATGAATCTGGTTGAAAACTACGGCAATCCCAGTGGCTCCTCGATCCCGTTGGTTACTATCCACAATCTCAGCGATAAGCTGACAGCAGACAGCTATAAGTGCTGCCTTTCCGCATTCGGCTCGGGTCTTGCGTGGGGTGCTATGGTAATGGAGCTTGGCGATCTCTCGCATTGCGAAATGATAGTTTCCGATCTTTAAGGCGATAATATGAATGCAGAAGAATTGAATCTCTCTATCAGAAGAATAAAGTCGCAGGACGGCGAGCTGCTGACAAACTGTTTTGAGCCGCTGACGACGTTTGAGGGAGTAAGCGATACTATAGAAACAGAACGCTCTCTGCTTATCATCAGACATGAATTTAAGGCAGAGAGATTGTTCTTTTATACAAAAGAGTTTGCAGATCTTGCACAAGCTTTTGAAATGCTGGACAAGGGTACATATTATCTTGATATCGTGTCAAAGTCTGATGAATATGCGAAGCATGAGCTTGAGAGCAGCGGGTTCAGGTGTATCGGCGAAATGATGCGGCTGGCTTGTAAGGATATTTCGCAGGTGTTACAGAACGATTCGCCCGAAATGGTGTATTTCGACAGCACCATCGGACTGACAGCACAGCCTGCTGATGCCGAAGATGTTTACAAGCTTTTGTGGTCGGTCTTTGACACGGGAATAAGTCATCTCCCCGACATTGACGAAGTGAAAAGAATGATATCCGATGAGGAGATCGTTGTTCACAAGGAGAATGGCAGGATCACAGCGTTGCTGCAAGAAAAAATGCAGCCTAAGCGTTATTATATCAATCAGATATATAATAGCAGCGAAAAAAAGACCATTCATGCGTTGCTTCTGAACAGGTTAGCTGCATATGTGCATGGCGGAGGTAAATATGCCTACAGCTGGGTCGAGAAGAATAACATTGCTTCGCAGAAATTTCATAACAAGTTCGGCTTTGAGCATGATGGGCTATGGAACATAGTATATCAACTGGATAAAAATGAATGAGATCAGATTAAATGGACTGAATATACTCCGCTTTGATTGGGATTTTATTGCGTCGCATATGTATGTTATAAGGGACAAAAACGATGCGCTGATCGTTGACCCCGTTGACACAGATGAAGTAAGGAACTACATTACAAACGAAAACGTCAGGAGCTGCACAGTGCTTCTTACGCACGAGCATTACGATCATATCAGCGGAGTTGAGCTTTTGCGGGATTTTTGCGTCTGCAACGTTATCTGCAGCCGAATATGCGCTGATAATATCCGCAGCTCCCGCAAGAACCACTCTGATAAAGCTGATGTGATCGGAATATTCAATTCGGCTTTGCCGACACAGCATATCGAACCGTTTGTATGTGAAGCTGACACCTTCTTTGATGACAGAATGCAATTCATATGGCACGGTCATGAGATAAACATCTTTGCCACTCCCGGTCATTCTGAGGGTAGCGTATGTATTGTTCTTGATGGGGAATATATGTTCAGCGGAGATACATTGCTTGATGTCCCTACGATCACCCGGCTTCCCGGGGGGAACAGGAACGATTTTATGACCGTTTCGCTTCCGAAGCTGAGAGAGCTGCGTTTTTGTGTGAAAAGGGTCTTCCCGGGGCATGGAGAGACGGCAAGTCTTGATGAGCTTTTAAGGAAGTATGATAAGCAGCACACATAAGGATAACTGTATTGCACAGATTCATAAAAGCTGATCGTATTGCTCACCGCGATTTCTTCCAATACGTAGTTCGTTCGTTTTCGCAAAGCGAAACTCGGTCGCTCCGACCGAGAGAATGAACGATCCGCCCGAAAGGGCGACCGACATTCATACCGTAGTTGATACGATCAGCTACGGTATTTTTGTTTTATAAGGGAGTTCTGCCCACAGAAACTCCTGTTTGCGATCTTTGAACAAAGCAACAGATGCACGGGAAAAAGGTGATTTGGTTACAAAATCCCAACACTGACGTATATATTATCAGAGCGTTATTTTGACCGCAGAATATAGTCTTGCACGAGTTCATTAAAGCACGAAGGAGAACAGACGTATGGTAATAAATGATTACAACCAGCTTTTGAAGCTTGCCAATCGTTATCTGATCGACAATAAGGATACTATGAAGGATTATGTCGATCAGCTCAGCCCTGAGGGTGATGCCCGCTACGACCGCGTTGCCAATGCGCTGGCAGAGCATGAAAAGGAAAGCCTCGGCGCTGTGAAGGACGAGGATCGAAAGGTGTTTGACTGCTACACAGAGATGTGCGATCAGTATATCGACGACATGAGCGAGGCACAGGCGCTGTATGCATTTCATGCGCTTGCGCGTGACCTCAACAACAGGAAGATAGACGGTCAGACGATCACCATTTCCAAAGGCCTTATCGAGACATTGGATCAGGTGAAGGCCGAGTATCGTCAGAAGTATGAAGCAGCAGCCGAGCGTGCCGACGTTTCTATGGCGGTGCTGAATTCTGTTGCGGGCAGAAAGAGCTTTTCGGCTGAGGTGGAGCGTGTAGCTGCCTTGTCCGCCGATACAGGAGCAAACGATATTTCCGCAGCACAGCAATATGTTTTGGACGAGGCATACAACAGGCTTTCAAAGGCAGACCCCACATCAGACAACAGCGCATACCGTTCTGCGCAGTATTATGACAAGTTCGGTGGCGGCGAGGCCTCCGATAAGGGAACAATACATATAGATATGACCAAAACAGATAATCTCACCATCGACAATATGGATGCAAAGCTCAATCTTGGAGCAACGGGTGAGTATAACCTGAGACAGTGGGCGATGGACGCCGTGGAGGATATGTTCATCAGCGTTTACGGCGAGAATAAGTACAGAGAGCTTGCACAGAATGACGCAGACCGTATCCGCTTGCTTGACAGCGTTTTTGTTGACGGTGTTTCTGTCGGTGAGAAGTATTTCAGCAGCAAAGACCTGACCTATGATCTGAGATGCTTTGCGCTTATGGATAAGCTTCTTGACACAGGAGTCAGCAAAATGGGAAAGCGCTTGAATGTGCAGATACTCGAGCGCAATGATAATGATATGCTCGTTCCCGCTGCCGACGAAAAGATCGCATCGATCGATATAAAAGCCAATGTTCGTGCGGCGGAGCCTGAGAAAGCTGCCGAAAAACCGCGTCTGGGAGTCTGGGACAGGATAGTGCGCTTTGTCAAAAACCTTTTCGGCAGCAAGGAGATGAACGCTTCCTCGCTCAATAGCCAGATAGCAGAAAAGAGCCGTGCGCAGACGATCAACGAGCAGATCAGCTTTGCTGCAATGAGCAACGAAGAAGCGATAGAAAAGATCAGAAGCGCAGCCGAGAAAAGCAGGTATGCCGATACCTTTAATTCCATCAAGCAGGCTCAGGAGAGCGAAAAAAAACGCTGGTTCGAGATGAAAAGAGAGCCTTTCGACAGCCTTGATCCCTCAAAAAAGGTCACCAATTCGCTGATGGACAAGGAGCTATCCTGCTCCTATGAATTTGTTGAGTCTTCCGAAGAATATCCCGACGGCATAAAGCGCGGCCAGCCTTTGCTTGGGGATATCAACAGAATGGATACTCAGCTGGCGCTTGCTATTGCCGTTGGGCTGGTTACTCCCGGCGAGGGTGAGCTTGAGTTCTCCGATGTGACGGCGCCTGTGTCGATAGGCGGTCTGCCCCCGATCGTCAAATTCGCAGTGCACAGAGCTGCGGTGGAGCTTAACGAGATGCTGGCTCCGCCTACGCTCAGAAGCATCGCGGGCGAGGATCTCACCGACGAGCAGCTTGCGGAGAAGTTCAAGGATCCCGAAATGCAGGAGGAGTACAACACAGCTCTCCTGAGAAGCAAATACCGCGCTGAAACACTGCTCTACAAGGTGGATGAGGGACTGAAAAAGATGGGCAAGGAGATACGCGATCTTGATCTGGACCCAACTGACATTGAAGAGCTCAAGGCCTCCTCGAAGAAGATAATCCTTTTCGATAAGATGGTAACAACGATACAGAATACGTTAAACGGCGGTCTTGCAAAAGAGGATCCTGTTTTCGACAATGTTAAGGAGCAGCTTCAGAGCACCATTGACAAATACTATGACAAGGATATGGTAAAGCTGGTGAATACGATGTCGGATCCCGAATTGTCCGCGCCTATAACCGCAGACCCCGAAAGCCTTTGCGAAAAGCTGGCATTCTGTATCGCAAAGCAGCGCGAGATCGCTACGAGCTATGGGGAGAATGCAGGCCAGCGCGGCCATAAGAATATGGAACAGCGCGCAGAGGCACTTAAAGCACAGCTTCTGGAGAATTATGCTTCCGATCGGGGAGTGATAAGATTTGCAAAGGATATTGCGTTCGGCATCAAGGAGATGCCCGATAGCCTGTTCTATACAAAGGGCAGTATCTGCAATCTTATGGAGGCTTACAAAGGCGATGAAGGCAAGACTATCGACACACCCCAGCTTTCGGGCTTGAAATTTTAAAGTCAGGCTCTGTTGCGTCAGGTACAGACAATACTGCTGCCGCGATCGGTCAATTCGGTCGCGGCAGCTTTGTTTGTGAAGAGGTCTGCATGTCAGAACAGAATGACATCAGCTGTAATGACGCTTGACTTTGCGGCGGTGATGATATATAATTACAGATGGTATAAGCAGGAGCTGTTACAGAAGTGAAGGACGCAGACCGCTGTCGTGCCGCGATAAGGCAAAACACTTTTTCGGGAGGGGATCTATTGAACGGTAAGATATTGATCGTTGAGGATAACAGGGAGATATCCGCCCTGCTTTCGGATTTCCTCACAAAAAACGGTTATGAAACGATCACCGCCTTTGATGGCAGCTCTGCCTGTGCGGTCATGAAAAAGCAGGAATTCGATATCGTGCTTATGGACCTTATGCTCCCGTTTGTCAGCGGCGAGCAGCTTATGAAGGAATTCAGGACGTATTCGGACAAGCCTGTTATAGTTATTTCAGCGAAATCCATGATGGAAACAAGGCTTGAAATGCTCCGCACAGGAGCAGATGATTTCATTCTGAAGCCGTTTGATCTGAATGAGGTGCTGGTGCGTATACAGGTCGTGATGCGCCGTGCGGGGGTTGCTTCGGACGATCGCAGCATGCTTTCCTGCGGCAGCCTTGAATTCAATGTCACAGAAAACACCGTCAGCTGCGGCGGAAAGCCTGTTTCTCTCACGTCAAAGGAGATGCAGCTTTTAAAGCTGTTCCTGAGCCACCCGAAAAAGGTGTTCACCAAGGCAAATCTCTATGAAACGGTATGGAATGACGACTATTTCTATGAGGACAACACCATAAACGTACATGTAAGCAATCTCAGAAGCAAGCTGAAAAAAGCGTCGGGCGAGGATTTTATCGAGACAGTCTGGGGCGTAGGCTACCGTCTTAAGGAGGAATAATGTGCCGATACTGATAATAGCCTGTATAGTGCTTTTGCTGCTGTGCGTGTGGCTCATCATATACATAGCACGTCTCAGGCGCAGCATGAACGACATAAAGAACGAGCTTATGCTCACCCGTGACGCAGGATATGACCGACAGCTCACTGTCGATCTTCTGGACAACAGCCTTTCGGAGATGACAGCGGAGCTTAACAAAAATCTCGACTATCAGAAAAAGCTGAAGGAAAAGAGCGAGGCAGCGGAGCTCAGCCTTAAGCAGTCGGTTTCGGATATTGCCCATGATCTCAGAACGCCCCTTACGATAATAAGCGGCAATCTGCAGATGCTCAGATCGGAGGCAGCCTTGTCCCCTGCCGCTAAGGAATACATAAGGACAAGCGAGGAAAAGTGCGCCGCCATGAAGGTGATGGCAGATGATTTCTTCGAGCTTTCTGTGCTGGAGAGCGATTCCACGATGGTGCAGACAGACAAGTTAAATATAACAAATGAGCTCATGCAGTTCATCGCTGATAATGAGTCGGTGATAAGAAGCAACGATCTTGTGCCCGATATCGTTTTTCCCGAAAAAAGTGTTTTTGTCATGGCGGACAGGACGCTTCTTTCAAGAATGCTCGGCAATCTGCTGAATAATGTCGTGAAATACGCAGACGGCAGCTTCGGTATTCGGCTTGTCGAAGAAGATGACGGTGTGGCTGTTATCTTTTCCAACACCGTGTCTGACGGCAGACAGATAGCTCCCGAACGTCTCTTTGACCGCACCTACAGGGCTGATAAAGCGAGAAGCGGAGGCGGAGCGGGACTTGGTCTTTATATAGTAAAGCTGCTGGCGCAAAAGCAGGACGCACAGGTCTTTGCTTATGAAAAGGCCAGGGAGATCTTTATTGGCGTAAGGTTCAGACGCGCTGAATAAAACTGTAGGGACACGGCTTAGTGTGCTTGCTATATAGAAGTTTTTAATCCCGCCGTTTCACAACAGCGGGATTAATTCTTTCTAATAAAAGGCGGGAATTGCCAAAGG
>JAZNWG010000127.1:0-2900 GCA_045593225.1 Oscillospiraceae bacterium | reverse complement strand
CTCCCCTGTCGTCCCACGCTTGCGGCTTTTACAGCGACCGCAACAGAGGCGGTAAAGCGCGATATCGTGGATATACTGGGGCTGCGTGAGCCTTACAGGATAACCACAGGCTTTGATCGCGAAAACCTGTACTTTGAGGTGCGCTCTGGCACTCCGACTGAAAAGGAAGCTATGCTGCTGAACATCATGCGAAATGCAGGCGGCAAGAGCAGTATTGTCTACTGCTCAACGCGAAAGAACGTGGAGCAGGTCTGCTCGCTTCTGCAGCTTAACGGCTTCAGAGCGGCGCGATACCATGCGGGGCTTCCCGATGAGGAGCGCAAACAGGCTCAGGAGGACTTCATCTACGACCGCTGCGGTATAATCGTCGCAACAAATGCATTCGGCATGGGAATAGATAAATCAGACGTATCGCTCGTCGTGCACTACAATATGCCGAAGGACATCGAAAGCTATTATCAGGAGGCGGGCAGAGCAGGTCGCGACGGCTCACCTGCGCGTTGTATACTACTGTACAGCAAGTCGGACGTGCGCGTGAACAATTTCATCATAGACAAGAGCCACGAGGACAGCGAGCTCTCCCCTGCCGAGGCCGAGGAGATGCGCGAGCGCGACCGTGAGCGGCTTAAGCAGATGACCTTTTACTGCACCACAAAGCGCTGTCTGCGCGAATTTATACTACGCTATTTCGGCGAGCGGACAGGCGGCTTCTGCGGAAACTGCAGCAACTGCAACGAGAATTTCGACACGCTGGATATAACATTGGAAGCGCAGAAGATCATCTCCTGCGTATTCAGAATGAAGCAGCATGGAATAAACGGCGATAAGCAGCTGGTGCTGGATATCCTGACAGGAATATGCACCGACAAGACCGCAAAAACGCTCTCTACCTACGGCATTATGAATGGCGAGCCCATGCACCGCACGCAGGCTGTCATGGACTACCTGATTGCCGAGGGCTACATAGAGGACGCTGACAGCGGCTGTGCGCTCACCGAGCTTTCGGACGAATTTATAAAGCAGCGCCGCACTCTGCTGATGAAGCAGCCCAAGACCACTGCCGAGCCTGCGGCTCCCGTTACCGCAAAAAATGGCGACTGCGACCCCGAGCTGTTCGAGCTGCTGAAAGGTCTGCGCAAGAAGATCGCCGCTACTCTCGGAGTACCTGCGTATGTGGTGTTCACCGACGCTTCGCTGCGTGAGATAAGCCTGAAGCAGCCGCTTACAACGCAGGAATTCATGAATATCTCAGGTGTCGGCAGCATAAAGGCGGAGAGGTATTCAAAGAAGTTCGCAAAGGTGATACAGGAGTATCAGAAAGAGAAAAAAGCATAAGCAAAACTCCCGACTGATCCAGTCGGGAGTTCTTTTATTCTCTCATATCAGATGGGACGCGCCCATCAAGGAACACTATCCGCACAACGCAGCCGTAGCTGACATTTCCGCCTCCGACAAGATGATCAAGCACCATCTTTATCCTTGCGCCGCTGTCTATCCTCGGAGCAAGCTTTTTCGCAAGCTCGGCTTTTATGTAGCCTATGCGGTGCTTGCCGCTGTATACTGCGATAGCATTGCTGTCGTAAGGATTATTGTGCTCACGCTTGTATTTCAGCTGCGAGCCGCGCCTGATAGTCGGGAGAAGCTCCTGTATGGGCAGACCGTCCTGCGTTGTCTTTGTGACACCTGCAAGCCTTGCGGTAAACGAGCAGTCATCACCGTATTGGTTTGGGTCGTTATATACCGTAACATCATACGGCGGCGTGTTTTTGATACTGAAATATATCTTCGCCGCAATAAATGCAACTGTGAGCAGACCAAGTATTATCCAAAGCTCGATTCGGTTGCAAAAAAGCAGAAACAAAACTGCAATGACCAGATCGCATAAGATCGCAAACAGATCGCCTACGCTCATAGAGCACCTCACTAAGCATTACTTTTTCTTGTAGGTTCCGTCTTTCTGCAGGACATAGTGCTCGCCCTCATCGAGGACAGGGATATAAACGGACGAGATAAGCTCGCCCTCAGCGCTCCACAAACACAGCACCTCGCGGTTTTTGATGCTGAAATTGGTCTGTATCTGCATAAGCGCTTCCTTGGTCTTGTTGTTCTTCATGACGATGAGCAGCTCCTCGCCTGCTGCGATGGTGTGCTCGGGTATCTTCCATTCAGTGGGGGTAAGCTCGTCGTCCGACATATAAAGTCCGCCTATCGAGATATCCTCGGCATTGGGATTGTACAGCTTTATCCAGCCTGCAGCCTCATCAGTGCATATCTCGCTTATCTGTACAGGCACACCGTGCAGCTCGGTCTTTTCTGTGTATAGCTTTGCATATACAGTGCGATCAACTGCCATATCGGCAGTTATAGTGACTTCGGGGGTGGTGTACTCCACATCGTTCACTACCCACTTCACGAACTCATAGCCCTCGTACATCTCTGCACGGATAGTAACATCGCACTCGGCAAAATATGTGCCGTAGACTACATTTCCCGTATCCTTCTGCGTGTTGAGGTAAATGTCCGCGCCGCCCGTACAGGAAGCCGAAACATCATACATATCAAACGAAAAGCCGAGGTTATTCATTGTATCAAGAATAACATAAGTACTGCGATGCTCCGCAAAATCGCGTATCTGCTGGCGGCTCTCCTCAAAATTGTGCGTTCTCGCCCATTCAGAAGTTATGCCGAGCTCCAGCGCATACAGCTGCTCGGGGTCGCTCACCTCGATAAGGTCGTCCAGCACCTCGTTGATGTGTTCTGTGTCGAATACATATGCCATAAGATCGCACATGGTATTTGCGTAAAGCTCGCACATATCCGCGCGCTTCAGCAGAGCCTTCAGTGCCTTGCTCTCGCCGCTCATATGCCAGCCGTTAAGAAGATCGGTAAGCGTTTTGTCC
>JAZNWG010000126.1:0-5453 GCA_045593225.1 Oscillospiraceae bacterium | reverse complement strand
CTGAACGAGCGTCCGATATTTATTGCCGCGCCATAACCCTTAAAGGTGATACTGAGCTTCTGAGAAAGCTTCGGCTCTCCCTCGAACACTACCGTATTCCCGTATTCATCGGCATAATCACCGTCGATCTCTGCTGTCACGGGAGCGTGCACAGGATACACATAATCCTTTTCGGCAAGAAGTCCGCTTTCTGTCAGCCGCCTGTGCATCTTTTCGCTATGCAGCGCTGTCACAATAAGATAATGCTCCGATGCAGCGCATGAGGAAAAATACCTTGAAGCAGTCATTATGCTATCATCATACTGAGCCATGTCATCATCAACGTAAAATGCTATGGGAATACCACTTTCACTAAGATATTCCGTAAGATCGTCCTGATAATCTCCGTAGCCCCATATCACGATTTTTCTGCCATGCGAATATTCTTTCACGCACCTTGATATCTCATTGAATTCATAACTTATCGCGCCCATATAACCCTCATAGTGTATTGCTTGTGATGACCTTATTACTGGATTCAATATAATTCAAAATTCTCTCATAATCATCGAAATAGTCTATCTCAGACCAGAAAAGTCCATTGATATCTACGGTGTTTATGCTTCTTTCCTCAGTCATGCTGTAAAGCACATTTTCCCACCACTTGTCATGCTTAAGCTCGTCGATCATTTCATCAAGCCTGTCAATAAAACACGGCAAGAATGACTTTTCAAGCTTTGCAAGTCCGACATACTCGCCGCTTCTGTCTCTCAGCGGAAGCTCCTTGCCGTATTTCTTCAGGCTACCACTGTCGGTTGTCTGAAAGAAATAATCACCTATCTCGGTTCTGGTCTTGTCAATTGCCATTACATTGTCATGGTTCTGCGACAGAATAAGCTCCAATATCTCTTCCGAAATGAATACGTCAGCATTCATGATTATCATGTCATCGTCCATGAAATCCTTCGCGAACCAAAGGCTTGCTATGCTGTTTGTAACATTGTAGAACGGATTGTTAAAATAGGTTATTTCCAGGCCATTAAGTGCCTCGTAAATCTTATTCTTTTCATATCCCACGCATACACAGCACTCTATGCCGCGTCCCATAAGCATTTCCACTGTATACCTGATCAGCGGAACTCCATTGATCGGAAGCGTGCTCTTAGGTACCTGCTCGATCATTCGTGATATTCTTGTACCCTTACCTGCGGCTAATAATACTGCTTTCATTTTTACCTCCATATCGCTTAGTTCAGCTCTGCAATTATCTCCTTCATGGATTCGATAAGCTCATCATAATCCCCTAGTGAAAGATCTCCGATATGCGATACTCTAATCTGATACTCTTCCATACTGCCGCCCGTAGGATTTACTACCATACCATACTTTTCGGCAAGCTCCAGATATAAAGTTCTTGCTATCGGTCTGTCGAAAATAACAGGTGTAATAGCATTTGACAGCGGATAATCAGGGATCCTTCCGCCTATCTCGGAAAGGCGGTTTCTGAAATACCTTGCACGTTCATCTATTTCTGCAAGATGACGGTCTATGCCCTTTTCTTTAAGATAGAGCAGAAAATCATGTATCTCGTACATAATGCCTACCGCGGGAGTAAATGGTGTTTGCCCTCTTGCTATATTTCTGTCATAGTCCTTGAAATCAAAATAGAGAGTAGCAGGCGAATTCTGCATGACACGATGTGTAAATGTTTTATCGTTGATTGCAACCACCGAAACACCCGGCGATACGCACAAGCCCTTCTGCGAGCTCATTATCGTCACATCTGCGCCAGACTTATCCATGCTGTACTCATCGCAAAGGAACGAGGTTATCGCGTCAACCACAAGAACACAGCCGTTGCGCCTGCAGAATGCACTGATGATATTTATGTCGTACAGCTGACCTGTCGAAGTCTCATCGAGATTCACCAGAAAGCCCGTGTAGCCTTTTCCGTCATATTCGGCAAGAATATTCTCGGTAAGCTGAGCGCCCTGTCCGAGTGCGATGTCCGTATGAGAGATTCCGTGGATCTCACATATCTGCGAAAAGCGCTTGCCGAACGTTCCTCCGGCCACAACAAGTAGTTTGTCGTCCTTGTTGAACACGTTTATTACAGCAGCCTCCATTGCGGCTGTGCCCGATGCTGTAAGGTACATGCAGTGCGTGGACGAGTCTGTATCCAGCGCCCATTTAAGCAGCGCATCTGTTTCCAGCATCATTTCAGAGAATGAGCTGTTTCTGAAATACGGCACCTGTTCTGCTTTCTGTTTCAATGTGCGTTCATACATCTGAACAGGACCGATTGTAAATAGTTTCATCATATTACCTTTCAAAAGTAATCGCTTATTTGATACCTGATGCTGTATCAGCATACCAGATATCATCTTTAATCATGGGGATTTTCATTCAAATAGTAGAAATGGCCTTTTTGAACATTCTCATCGTCAATACTGAAAATAATTATATCATTATTCCCGTGACGTTCTTCTACCGGCGGCAACTCCATGTAATTCCCATACATCTTTGTCAGCCATTCATCGTAATATGCGGTAGTTTGATAAAGCTTGCCTTCGAATTCGACATCGATATACTCGTTTAACCAACTGCGATCACGGTTACACTCAGGGAAAGAAATGTTTGTAATATATCTGTATTTCGAATCATTATACTTTTTAGCTGTGGTCTCAAAGCTCTTATATACCGATTCTTTAGGAAATCTGTTCATAATTTTGAAAACAAGACGCTTCAAAGGATTCTTCGCATGTACACTGCCAACCACAGAATACAACATTTTTCTCAAGATAACCCGCTTGATATTGAAAAAAAACCTTATAACGACATTGTTCGGAACACCATCCAACGGAAATATATCAAGAAAGATTCCATGATTCATCTCAAGATGATCCTGTCCCACTCTAACATATCTCGAATAATTATACCTGAGTTTTCCGTAAAACCATGGATAATCCTTGTCCGTCTTATAGGTCTGAAAAAAGAATTTATCTCCGTCCAGTTCCTGCTGGCATATCTGACAAAATCTTTCGTACTCAGAACGCTCCATACTTACATCCACATCATCATCCCACGGTATAAAGCCCTTATGCCTCACGGCACCTAAAAGCGTTCCGTCGCTGATCATATATTTTATACCATGCTTACGACATATCCTATCCAACTGTTCCAGAAGCTCAACCTGGATCTCATGTGTCTGCTTCAGCTGCTGTTCATTTAACTGAAGAACTTCCATTTATCAGCCCTCCAACAATCCTTTGATTTCCTGATGTATTTTGATTCCGCAGCTACCGTCCGTGTTGACCACACTGGCTGTCGACGTTCTTATACGCTCTTCCTTGCGCTCGTCGCGTCCCTCGCAAACCATTGTCACGAAATCCTCAACAGATACTCCATCGTTGATAAAGTAATTGGAAAAGTAATCAGTACACACGATGCGGCCTTCCTTATCAAACGACTTTCCGTTTGTTAAGAGAGCAGGCTTCCCAGTGAATATGTACTGCATAACTATCGAGCTATAATCGCTGATAAGCGCATCAGACAGCTTCATTGCGGCATGGACAGACGGTGTCGTATCAACTATTACATTTCGGTGCGACTCCATTGCACATACAACATCTGAAAACTCTTTTGCCTGATGTGGGCGCATAGATGTAATCGTAGCTTTAAGCAACGGATGAGGACGCCATATCAGGATCATATCCGTTGTATCGTCAAATTTTTTCAGAAGCTCGAGCATAGAGTTGCTCCAGTTGGGATCGTTAAGCAATCTGTCGATAGTAGAATTGACAAGTATCACTTTTTTGCCGTTACAGCGCTCTGTCCATTCCTCAGGAACATCTACATTTTCTAATTCGTTTATGATATAGTCTATTTTCGGGCTGCCCAGAACCATGAATTTGTTTTCAGGAATACCGCCATAAGTGTAATATTTCTTTTGAGCATGCGAAGGAAGGATTATCCTGTCAACATGATTGAACGCGTTGTGAATATTAGATGCAGCATTTCTTATATTCGAAAAATAGCCTGAAACATGGTACGGAACATACACCAGCATAGGCGTATGCTTTTTAAGCTCAAATGAATAATATTCAGGAGCAACGCTTGTCACATAATTACGGTTGTCATAAGGATTATGTATGTATATGATATCAGGCTGATTGCTCTCAATGTCATACTCGGAATAATGGGTTATCGGAACATAGTCGGGGAAATCCTTGCCCTCATAATGCATCGCAGCGAACGAATGATCGGGGTTTCTGTCGTAGTAAGGTATCGGAATAACACGTGCATTGCAGTCAGGATCAGCATCCGCAGCACGCCATATGCTTTCCAGTGAATCCCACATAGACGCTTTATAGGGCAGGAATACTACCTCGAGCTTTGCAGGTATCTCCCCTGCAGCAGTTTCCGCAGCCTTAAGGCTCTCATCAAGTGCTGTTTTTGCTGCCTCGCCGCCGATCTCCTCGTTTATGGCTGTCTGATAGACTGCTTCGCAGTATTCCTCAAAGAAGCTAAGTCCGCCAAAGCTGTCGCCTTCGATCTCATATATCTTATTGCCGAGATCAACAGCCGTATTCTGACAATCACAAAGGAGCTCATAAGCGTTCTGACGCATATCATTATCTATGTAGTCCTTAACGACAGCGTGAGCCTCGTATAAGGTCTTGAACACATCCATCAGGTTTTCTTTCATTACCTTTCTCATAAGTCCACCTCATCAAAAAATAATCATACTTATTATATCGGCAAAAAAGCATTTTTCTTTAGTTATCGGGCACTCCATAATCCTTGACAATTACATTTGCATTGTGCTAAAATAAACTTGTGATTTCCTTTCCATATCCGTTATAAAAACAGTCCGAGGAGAAGCTCATGAAAAAACAAGCGTATGATAAACTGGCAGAATTGCTCAGCACCCTCAATGAAGCATTTGATATTCTTGTCAGGCAGAACGAAGCCGGTGTCATCGATCAGCTCGTAGGTGATATCCGCGCGTTTATTACAAATATTATCGACTTCTCCGCACCCGCAGAAGAATGTCTCACCCTGCGAAACGAATTGAAGGATATGTATGATGCGCTGGGAGATGAAAATGCAGAGATAGATCTCTACCATTTCTGGAAAAACATTGAAGCTTACCTTGAAGAGATATATGCTGACAACTGTATTCCTTCCTCTTTGAGCAGCGAAGAGGATCTTGTCAGATATCTGGATAAGCTTAGTTGGTTTACAAAAGATCATTGCATTATTATTTTTTCCAGCAACACTCCCTCAGGCAGCCCCGATTTCACATATGGGGTAGCACAAAAGGTATGCAGCTTAGGCACTAAGATCAATCTTGCCGATAAGTTCAGAGCGTCTTATGTAGCGATCATTGACAATGGCAGACTTATTGCTGAAGAAATATGCCGAGGAAGATCACTTGAGGTAAACAGGATCGTAGGAAAAATGCAGATATC
>JAZNWG010000125.1:0-6296 GCA_045593225.1 Oscillospiraceae bacterium | reverse complement strand
TCAACAGGCGCGGGAGCGGGCTCTGCGACGGGAGCGATCTCCTCGACAGGCGCTGGTGCAGGCTCTGCGACGGGAGCGACTTCCTCGACAGGCGCGGGAGCGGGCTCTGCGACGGGAGCGATCTCCTCAACAGGCGCGGGGATAGGCTCTATCATCAGCTTTGTTCCGCAGCGTGTGCAGAACTTAACGCCATCAGCCATCTGAGCACCACAATTTGTACAGAACATAACCATCATCCTTTACAATAATACAAATGAACTAAAGGGATTTTACTAAATTATAGCATATAAATATATTAAAATCAAGAGAGTATCACAAAATAAGCGAGCCTCATATACTTTTATGATGGTTGACATTTGACAGGAAAAGGTGTATATTATATACAATAATTGATATTTACCTTATCACGGAGGATATTATATGAATATAATCATCGTAGGCTGTGGCAAGGTCGGAGAGGCGCTTGCGGAGCAGCTCAACGAGGAAGGCAGCAATATCACTGTCGTAGACCTCAATCCCGAGCGCGTTCATGATGTTGCGTCAAAGTACGATGTCATGGGCGTTGTCGGCAACGGCGCTACCCACGCTATTCTGCAGGAGGCGGGTATCGACCACAGCGACCTGCTGATAGCCGTGACAGGTTCTGACGAGCTTAATCTCCTGTGCTGCCTTATCGCTAAGAAAGCAGGTAACTGCCAGACTATCGCGCGTGTGCGCAGCCCCGAATACAGCAGCGAGGCTCCCTATCTGAAGGACGAGCTCGGACTTGCTATGGTCGTAAACCCCGAATTTGCCGCTGCTGCGGAGATCGCGCGAGTGCTGCGCTTCCCGTCGGCTATGAAGATAGATACCTTCGCAAAAGGCAGAGTGGAGATGATGAAATTCCGCCTGCCCGAAAACAGCCCGCTCGTAGGCTGTGCCGTAAAGGAGCTTGCAGGCAGGTTCAAGTGTGACGTGCTCATCTGTACAGTTGAGCGCGAGGACGGCGCTTTTATCGCAAACGGTAATCTCGTGTTTGAAGAAAAGGACGTTATCTCGCTTATCGCAACACCAAGAAACTCTATTGATTTCTTCCGCAAGATAAACTACAAGATGAACTCCGTCAAGGATATCATGATAATCGGCGGCGGCGAGGTAGCGTACTACCTTTGCAAGCTGCTCAGACGCTCAGGCAATATGTCGATAAAGATAATCGAGAAGGACCACAAGCGCTGCGAGGAATTAAGCGCAGAGCTTGAAGATATCCGCATAATCCACGGCGATGCCGCAGAGCAGGCGCTGCTCATGGAGGAGGGGCTTGAAAATGTCGGTGGCTTTGTCGCGCTTACAAACCTCGATGAGGAGAATATCTTCCTGTCGCTGTTTGCAAAGAGAGTAAGCAAGGGAAAGCTTGTCACCAAGATAAACCGTATCGACTTTGATGACGTAATAAAGCACCTTGACCTTGACTCCATAATCTACCCCAAGAACATCACGTCCGAGGCTATCACGCGCTATGTCCGCGCTATGAAAAACACCATCGGCAGCAACGTCGAAACGCTGTACAGCATAGTAAAGGGGCAGATAGAAGCGGCTGAATTCAGCATAAAGGAAGGCTCGCCTGTTGTTGGCGTGCCGCTTGCGAAGCTCCATCTGCAGGACGGCGTGCTCATTGCCGCGATACTGCGCGGAAAGACCGTCATAACCCCTCATGGTGACGATGAGATACAGCCCGGCGACTCCGTTGTAATAGTATCCAACCACACCGAAATGCAGGATATAAGCGATATCCTTAAATAAACCGAGGTATTTATGAATTACAAAATGATAACATATATCCTCGGCTGGCTTCTTACATTCGAGGCTATATTCATGCTGGTGCCAACCGTCACCGCGATATGCTACGGCGAGTCGCAGGTCTGGTATTTCGTAGGCACGGCGGCAGTCTGCGCTGTCGCAGGCAGGCTGCTTACCCTTAAAAAGCGTAAAAAGACAACGCTTTACTCGCGTGACGGCTTTATGGTCGTCGCTATGAGCTGGATAGTGCTGTCCCTGTTCGGTGCGATGCCGTTCTGGCTTTCGGGCGCTATCCCGAGCTTTGTTGACGCGCTGTTTGAAACCGTTTCGGGCTTTACAACGACAGGCGCAAGTATCCTGTCCGATGTCGAGGCGCTGCCAAAATGTATGCTGATGTGGCGAAGCTTTACCCATTGGGTAGGCGGTATGGGCGTGCTGGTGTTCATCATGGCATTCCTGCCGCTGTCGGGCGGACAGAATATGCACCTGATGAAGGCGGAGTCCCCGGGCCCGTCTGTAAGCAAGCTGGTGCCGAGAGTAAAGACTACAGCGCTGCTGCTGTATTCCATATATTTCGTGCTGACGCTTATCCAGTTCATACTCCACCTTTTCGGCGGAATGACCCTGTTTGAGGCGCTCAACACAGCCTTTGCGACCGCAGGAACAGGCGGCTTTGGAATATACAACACCAGCTTTGGCGAGTTCTCACCCTATAATCAGATTGTCGTTACGGTATTTATGATACTGTTCTCGATAAACTTCAACTCCTATTACTTTATCCTTATAGGCAAGCTTAAAGATGCGTTCAATCTCGAGATACGAGCGTTCCTGCTGATAGTAGCAGGCTCGATAGCGGTCATCACCGTAAACATCTCAAATATGTTTGAAAGCGTAGGCGAGGCTCTGAGACACGCCGCATTCACGGTAGGCTCTGTCGTATCGACGACCGGCTTCTCCACAGCGGATTTTGACCTGTGGCCCGAGCTTTCCAAGGTGATACTCGTCATGCTGATGTTTATCGGTGCCTGCGCAGGCAGTACGGGCGGCGGCATCAAGGTATCGCGTGTGCTGATACTGTTCAAGGGTATCGGCAAGGAGATATCCATGCTTATCCACCCGCGCGAGGTAAAAAAGATAAAGCTTGACTCCCACCCCGTCGAGCATGAGACTGTGCGCTCCGTAAACGCTTATATGGTGAGCTATATCCTCATCTATGCGATATCGGTGCTGCTGATATCCTTTGACAACTGCGATTTCACCACCAACTTCACCGCGGTGGTCGCAACGCTCAACAACATCGGCCCAGGCCTTGAAATGGTCGGCCCTACGCAAAATTTCGGGTTCTTCTCGGACGGCTCAAAGCTTGTGCTTATCTTCGATATGCTTGCAGGCAGACTGGAGCTGTTCCCGATGCTTATGCTGTGCACTCCGTCCGCATGGAGAAAATAAATGGCTATGCCGCTTTTGCACCTGCAGAGGCGGCATTCTTGCACAAAATCGTACAATGCAGAAATTACCTGCTGAAATGTACAAAAAACATTTGACAAACAAGGAAAAATGTGCGACAATATAAATACAGTAATTCTACTGCGAGGAAACTTTTATTCAGACGGAGCGTGAAAGATGAAAATTGCAAAAAAACTCACCGCCCTGCTGCTGACCGCTGTGATAGCCTTGTCCGGCGGCATGTCTACCGCTGCAGTCAGCGCTGCGCCCTCCGCAGCAGGCAACGAAACGACAATAATAGATGTGACAAACAAGCCCGAGACCTCAATACTTGATGAGTTCTATGCTGAGCTTCCCTCAAGCGGAGTGGATCTCTCGGATACGGAATATGTTCCCACCGATCTTACAGGCTACATAAAGTGGGACGGCGTCTCGGCTATGCAGTCGGGCAACAACTACTACATAACCGACAGCGTGAAGCTGAAAAAGACCGTGACTGTTCCCGAAAACTCCACCCTGGTGCTTGCCTCGGGCTCTTCTGTGATACTGTACAAGGATAAATTCCTTAACATCAAGGGCAGAGTGCTGGTCGAAAAGGGCGCGGAGATAACCTCGTCGGGTAAGCTGTATGTAAACACTGACGCGGCGCTGGAGTGCTACGGCTCTATCAAGGCAACGCTAAGCTCTGTAACCTACATCAAGAGCGAATTTATAATCCGACACGGCGGTACAGCCACCTATTCGGGCGCAGTCAACGTCTACAAGGACGGTATGTACCTGAATTACGGCAACACGAACCTCACCAAAAGCTCTAAAATGCTGGTAACAGGCGATTTCCAGACACCCACGGGCGGCAAGCTTACAAACAAGGGCTATTTCGGCGTTACGATAAGCGGCCGCGCTTCGTTCTCGGGAATGTACTACCTCTACGGCCAGTCCATGAACAGCGGCGTGTTCATCTTCGAAAAGAGCGTGCGCTACTTCAAGTCCAAGGCGGCTGTGTTTGCGGTATCAAAGTCCAGCCGACTTATCGACTACCGCTACTACAAGCCCTCCTCGATGAGCACAGACTCGGGCACAAAGGGAATCGACGTTTCTTATGCGCAGGGCGCTATCGACTGGGAGCTGGTAAGGTTCTCGGGCGTAAACTTTGCTATGATACGTGCGTCCAGAGGCTACATAAGTGACGCAAAGCCTATGGCTCAGGACGTGATGTTTGAGTACAACATCACCGAGGCTACAAGGGTCGGCTTAAATGTCGGCGTTTACCACTACCTCTACGCAGAGAGTGTAGCAGAGGCTAAAAAGGAAGCGAAATTCTTCCTCGAGACCATAAAGCCCTACAAGATCACCTACCCCGTAGTGCTTGACGTTGAGGAGCAGTCGCAGGCTGACCTCGGCAAGGACGAGATCACAAAGATCTGCAAGGCGTTCCTCGATGAGGTAAAGGCGGCAGGCTACTACCCCATGATCTACGCAAACAAGGCATGGCTCACCAACTATCTGGATATGTCGCAGCTCAGCGAGTACGAGGTGTGGCTTGCGCAGTGGAACACCGTTCCCACCTACCTCGGCGACTTCGGAATGTGGCAGTACAGCGCAAAGGGTATCGTTTCGGGTATCGACACATACGTTGACCTGAACCTCTCCTATAAGGATTACGCAAAGCTGATCCGCGAGGGCAGGTACAACAATCTTGAATAACACCAAAGGGGCGGTTTTTCCGCCCCTGTTATATTTGCATCATTATGTAGGGCACGAGCCGCAAATTCACTGCATATCCTGCGGCGGGATGAGGGCAGCCCGCCCTACGGTTTTCCCTTTTGTCGTATGTACCGCGATGATTACAAAGCAGGACACGGCAAGCCGTGTCCCTACAAATATACGTAAAAACGGACCGAGCATCAACTCGGTCCGTAATTTTATTACTTGGTGTTGTCCTCGACCCACTTTGCAGCCATCATAGGCGACAGAATGAGATCGAGCGTCTCCTGTGCTCCGTCGATAACTGTCTCGGGTGCGCCGTTTGACTCCTCAGTAACCTCGCAGATATCATATGTTACCTGCGGACGGTACTTGATACGGCAATACAGGAACTCGGGCGGGATATAGTCGATCATGTTGATCTCTTCCAGCCACAGGAACGGCGACATACCGCCGATGCTTACATCATCAATGATCCAGCCGCCTGCGTTGATAGCGTCGTTAGCGCACAGGTACAGCGCGAAGTTGAACTTCTGCTCCTTCTCGCCGTTAAGCAGACCGATGGAGAAATTCTTCAGCACGAAGCTGTTGATGATATTGGACTCGTAAGAGCAGCACTGGCACTTTCCGCCATAGCCGTAAAGCTTTGCGTTGATGTCGCGTGCGAAGTAGTTCTTGTAAACTCTTGCGTCCTTGATGCCTGAAATGCGGCGGATCTCGGAGCGCAGGAACATGAACTCCTCCTTGCGGATAGTGGGAACAGGCTTGTAGTAGTAGGGAACCTGATCGAGGAGTATCTGGTTGGGCTCCTCGGAGCTTGAATACAGCGCAGTCAGCGCGCCTGTGTTCCTGCCTGTCAGGATAAACTCTACAAACTTTGCAAACTGCGGCTTTCCAAGACCCTCGCGAAGCACGATGTACTTGTCGGTCTTTTCCTTGTCAGCGTCTGCAATAGGCTCTGCCATGTCAATGATCTTGATGATCTTCTTGTTCTGGTCGATAAGCGCGATCTTGTCGAGAGCAAGGTCGCATACAAATATCTTGGATATGTTCTCCTCGATCTCGGAGGGTGCTCCGCAGTCAGTCAGCACTGTGGAGAGCTCCTCAGCGTCATAGCTGTAACGAGCGGGAGAATACGGGAAGTCGAACACACGGTTGTTAAACATACCGCTGTCGATCAGCATATAAACGTCGCCGATGATCTCAAGCAGGTCTGCGTTGGTAACGTTCGGCGGGATCATGAACTGCTTTCCGTAAGCCGCAAAGCGGTAGCGCTTGTTGATATCCAGTGCGAGAGTTACCTCGCCGCCCTGGCTCTTGATCTCACGCAGGAAGTCCATAGTATCCTTACCATTGGTAAAGGAGTTCAT
>JAZNWG010000124.1:0-6694 GCA_045593225.1 Oscillospiraceae bacterium | reverse complement strand
AGAGTGTTTTTCAGCATAAAGCCTACCGAGCAGCCGTCCGCGTTGAAATCAGAAAGGAATCCGCCCAGTCTCATAAATGCGTCGCGACCGTAGAAGTCGTCTGCGTTTATTACAGCAAAAGGCCCGTCCAGTACGTCCTTGCAGCACCACAGTGCGTGGGCTGTGCCCCATGGCTTTTCTCGTGAGGGGAAGTCATTCTCGCGGCAGGGGAGCTTATCGGGGGATTGGATAACATAATCTACTTTTATATGCTCCGCGGTCCTTTCGCCGATAGTGCTTTTGAAAAGCTGCTCGATATCCTTGCGGATAATGAATACCACTCGGTCAAAGCCTGCTCTTATCGCGTCGTAGACGGAATAATCTATCAGCAGCTCGCCTGAGGGCCCCAGTGGCTCCAGCTGCTTTATCCTGTCGCCGAAGCGGGAGCCCATGCCAGCGGCAAGGACAACTAATGTAAGGTTAGCCATAGCGGACTCCTTTCATATATCGGGCGGATATTGAATCCGCCCCTACATATCTAGGTTATTATTTTAAGCCTTCAATGGATTCGTTGATCTTTGCAAGCTTCTCCTCAGCCTTTGCAAGCTTAGCGCGCTCGTTCTCGATCTGCTGAGCGGGAGCCTTTGCGAGGAAGCCGGGGTTATTGAGCTTCTTGGAGAGGAACTCGATATCCTTTTCAGCTGCTTTCTTTTCCTTTTCAAGACGTGCGAGCTCCTTCTCCTTGTCAACAAGCTCGCCCATGGGCATGAATACTCTTGCGCTGTCGGAAACAACGGTCATCATGCCTTCGGTGTCAGTTACGCTCTCGCAAACTGTGAACTCGCCTGCGCCTGCAAGCTTTTCAAAGAAGGCCTTGCAGTTTCCAAAAAGTTCTGTAAACTTTGTCTCAACGATCATCGTTACCTTCTTGGAGGGAGGAACGTTCAGCTCGTTGCGCTGTACGCGGATAGCCTTGATAACATCTACTATCTTGGAGAATTCCTCCTGCTCTGCTGCGAAGTGGAGCCTTTCGTCATACTCACACCACCTGGAGATCATGATGCTTTCAGTTTCAGCACCGGGCATGGAGCTCCAGATCTCCTCTGTGATATAGGGCATGAAGGGGTGCAGCAGCTTCAGGATACCTTGCATGATGTAAACCAGAACATTCTGCGCAGCAAGTGCAGTCTCGCCGCCTGCGGCAATTCTGGGCTTTGTAAGCTCGATATACCAGTCGCAGTAGATATCCCAGATGAAGTCTGTGAGGTTCTGTACTGCGATACCAAGCTCGTAGCTTTCGAGGTTAGATGTAACGTTCTTTACAACATCATTGTAGAGGGAGAGCACCCACTTATCCTCGATGGGGAGGTTTTCGGGGAGGACTGCCTTGTCGAAGTCCTCGGGCAGGTTCATCAGAATATATCTGGAAGCATTCCAGAGCTTGTTTGCAAAGTTTCTGGAGTTTGTAACCTTTGTTTCGGTCCAGCGCATGTCGTTACCGGGTGCGTTGCCTGTAACGAGTGTCAGACGCAGCGCGTCAGCACCGTATTTGTCAATTATCTCGAGCGGATCAACGCCGTTTCCGAGGGACTTGCTCATCTTTCTGCCAAGCTCATCGCGTACAAGACCGTGGATAAGTACGTCTTTGAAGGGCTTAACGCCTGTGTGCTCAAGACCAGAGAATATCATTCTTGCAACCCAGAAGGGGATAATGTCATAGCCTGTTACGAGAGTTGTTGTGGGGTAGAAATACTCCATCTCGGGGGTCTTTTCGGGCCAGCCGAGTGTGGAGAAGGGCCACAGCGCAGAGCTGAACCATGTATCGAGAGTATCCTCGTCCTGCTTCATGGGTGCGCCGCACTTCGGGCAAACGGAGATGCCGTCGAGAGTGATCTCGGTATGACCGCAGTCCTTGTTCTGGCAGTAGTAAGCAGGAATTCTGTGACCCCACCAGAGCTGACGGGAGATACACCAGTCGCGGATATTTTCCATCCAGTAGAGATAGCCGTTTTCAAAGCGCTTTGGAACATATCTCAGCTCGCCGCTCTTTACAACGTCGATAGCGGGACCTGCGAGAGGCTTCATGGATACGAACCACTGATAGCTTGCGCGGGGCTCAACAGTTGTGCCGCAGCGCTGGCAGCAGCCAACGTTGTGCTTGTGAGGCTCTACCTTAACAAGGAGGCCCTGCGCTTCAAGATCGGCAACCATAGCCTTTCTTGCAGCGTAGCGCTCCATGCCTGCGTATTTGCCGCCAACGTCCTCGCGGATAGTAGCGTCGTCGTTCATCATGTGGATAAGGGGCAGATCGTGGCGCTTGCCAACCTCAAAGTCGTTGGGGTCGTGCGCAGGAGTGATCTTAACACAGCCTGTACCGAACTCCTTGTCAACGTACTCGTCGGCAACGATGGGGATCTCTCTGTCAGTCAGAGGCAGCTTCAGCATCTTGCCTACAAGGTGAGTGTAGCGCTCGTCCTCGGGGTGAACCGCAACAGCTGTATCACCGAGCAGTGTCTCGGGACGTGTTGTAGCTATCTCGAGATAGCCGCTGCCGTCTGCGAGGGGGTAATTGATGTGCCAGAAGAAGCCGTCCTGCTCCTCATACTCGCACTCGATATCGGAAATAGAAGTCTTACAGTTGGGGCACCAGTTGATTATACGCTCGCCGTGGTATATAAGACCCTTGTTGTACAGGTCGATAAATACCTTCTGTACCGCCTTAGAACAGCCATCGTCCAGTGTGAAGCGCTCGCGCTCCCAGTCGCAGGAAGAGCCGAGCTTCTTCAGCTGCTCAACGATACGACCTCCGTAAACGCGCTTCCACTCCCATGCTCTTTCAAGAAAGCCGTCACGTCCGATGTCGTCCTTTGTTACGCCGTCCTCTTTCATTGCTGTAACGATCTTAGCCTCGGTCGCGATAGAAGCGTGGTCTGTACCGGGCAGCCACAGAGCAGAGTAGCCCTGCATTCTTCTCCAGCGGATAAGGATATCCTGCAGAGTATTGTCGAGTGCGTGACCCATGTGCAGCTGACCAGTGATATTGGGCGGAGGGATAACTATAGTATAGGGCTTTTTCTTGGGATCTATCTCAGCATGGAAGTAGCCCTTTTCCTCCCAGTTTTTATAGATTCGATCCTCAAACTCCTTAGGAGCATAGGTCTTTGCAAGTTCTTTTCTCATTGGAATAGTATGTCCTTTCATTTATGTAGGTGTAAGGCCGGCGATAAAGCACCATCTGCGTCGTCACTCGCGTAATGGCAGGCACAAAGTCTAGCCATTACGCGGATTCCTAGCATCTGGTACTTTCTCGCCACCCTTACTAAATTTACGGTGTGTTATGTAGGGACACGGCTTACCGTATCCGATTTTACATATATCATTTCGTTTTAAGCGAATTTACAAGCTCCTCATCGGGCGCAACATACAGCGTTCTGTTATTCGTGAATATAACCATGCCGGGCTTTGCGCCTGCGGGCTTTTTCACGAACTTCACTGCTGTATAGTCTACAGGCACCTGCGAGGATTCGCGCGCCTTTGAGTGGTACGCCGCAAGCTGTGCCGCTTCGAATATCGTCTGCTCGGGAGCTTCCTTGCCCTCCGTCCTTATAATGACGTGCGGGCCGGCGATCTCCTTTGTGTGCAGCCATATATCGGTAGCCTTTGCGGTCTTCAGCGTCAGCTGATCGTTCTGCTTGTTGTTTCGTCCTACGAGTATATCAAAGCCTTCGTTTGAGCGGAACTTAAGCGGCTCGCTCTGCTTTTTTACCTTCTCATCGGGACGAACACCGCCCTTGAGGTAGCCCTGCTCACGCAGCTCTCTGCGTATCTCGGCAAGGTCTGTTTCGCTTTCCGTGCGGCTGACCGCGTCAAACACGCTGTCGATATAGACAAGCTCCTGCTGCCCTTTAGCGATAAGCTCGGTAAGCATTTTTTCTGCGGTGTCAAGCTTTCTGTACTCGTTATAGTATTTCTGTGCGTTCTGCGCAGGGGTAAGGCGCGAATCAAGCGCTATCTCCTTTGGCTCGCCCGTGTAGAAATCCTCTAATGTGCATTTTGTCATGCCTTTTTCCAGCCTGTATATATTCGCGTTTATCATATCGCCGCAGACTCGGAAGACCTCGCGCTCTGAGCAGTCGGAAAGCTCCTTTTTTTGCAGCTCTATCTTTCTCGAGACTCGCTCATAAGCGTTCATCAGTAGCTTTAACAGGTCATGAGCGCGCTGCTTTGTGCGCTCCGTCTTTCCGGCCGCTGCAAAAAAACTGTCAAGCAGTGCATTTGCGCTGTCGCAGTGCGAGATCAGCATTGCCGTGGAATACTGCTCAATATTTATAAAGCAAAAATCCTTTTTCCTGCCGTTGAGGTCGGAAACAACAGTGAATTCCGCCTCTCCGTCAAGTGCCTTCTTAGCCTTGTTCAGAATAAATCTCAGCCTGTCACGTGCGCTGTCTGAAAGCTCTGCACAAACTGCGTCAACGTCCTTTGCTGCATAGTATGCGCATTCTCTCGCGAATATCGGGGAAACGCCCTCCAGCACCGCTGTAAGCTTTTTCGAGAGCCTTTCGGGGCTGCCTTCTATCGCGGCGAGCACATCGTCTGCGCTGCAATCAAGCAGGCAGAGCCTGTCTTCGCGTGGAGGAGTTTCGTACTCGATGTTCGGCAGCACACGGCGCACCGAGGAGATATCGTCGGTGACCCGCTTAACGCTGTCGACCACTCGCCCGTCGCGGACAAGGATAATATTGCTGTGGCGACCCATGATCTCTGCGATAAGCGTATTTGTGACGATATCGCCGATCTCATTGGTGCACTCAAAATCAAAATAAAGTATGCGTTCCAGACCGTCCTGGCGAATTGCCGTAAGCCTTCCGCCGCCGAGGTGCTTTCGCATCAGCATGCACAGCATAGGCGGCTGCTGCGGATTTTCAAACGCAGCCTCGGTGAGGTTTACCCTCGCGCTCATGCTGTTTGCGGAAAAGATAAGCTTTTTCGTACCGTCGCGGAACGTGCGCAGGGAGATGACAAGCTCCTCACGCGAGGGCTGATATACCTTGTCCACACGGCTGCCGATAAGCGGCGAAAGCTCGTTTTTGACGATGTGAAGAAACGCTCCGTCAAGGGACATGGTTTCAGCTCCTTTCTGAAGAGTTAGTTATCTGATTAAATGTAGTCGCAGGGCTCGGTATCCTTTTCCGCAGTGAATACGGTTATATCAAGGAAACGCCTGCTGAGCAGCGCTGCGAGCCTGTGAGAGGCACACTTTTCTGTGCCGAAATGACCTGCGTCGATAAGCACGAAATCGTTGTTTATTGCGTCCACCCATACATTGTGCTTGATGTCGCCTGTAATAAGTGCATCGCAGCCGCGGTCAATGGCGAGCTGCATGGTGCTGCCGCCTGCGCCTGAGCATACTGCCACGCGGCGTATTTCGCGGTCGATGGGCGTATAGCGCACGCAGCTGAGGTCGAGCGCCTTTTTGCAATGCTCTGCGAGAGCCTTTGCACTGAATGCGAAGTCCAGCTCACACACCGAGCCGAAGCCCAGACCGTTGGGGTGTACGGGCTCTAAATCGCCGCCGACCGCTTCAAAGCCAAGCAGCTCTAAAAGTGCGTCGCCAACGCCGCCTTCTGCCATATCGAAATTGGTGTGCATTGCGATAGCGCTGATGTCGTTATGTATCAGCTTGTAGACAGGGCTTTCGGGGCGGACTGCTCTCAGTGGATCGAAAATAACAGGGTGGTGGGATATGATGAGGTCTGCGCCCTCTTTCACCGCCTCGTCGATAATGGGATTGGTGATATCAAGGCAGGTGCATATCCTTTTAACCTCGCGCTCCATGCTGCCTGTCAGCAGACCGACGTTGTCATGGACAGCTGTGTTAAAAGGCGCGATGGAATCAAGGTATTCGTATATTTCTCTGACCGTCATGCCATTTCCTCCGCTTTTTCCAGTATTTTTTCGGCGAGCGAGCGAAGCTTGTGTGCTTCTTCTGCAAAGCTTTCGGAGCTTTCCATTCCGCGTGCGTTCTTGATGAGCTTTTTTGCGGTAAGCCTCAGAAATTCTGCATCTGTGACCTTTCCTGTAAAAGCGAAAAGCTCATCTATATCGAGGCGATCGCCTGTATACGCTGCAAGCATAATGACATAAGCGCGCTTTCCGTCGTAGGCAGTTCGCTCCTCCAGTATCTCAAACCCGTCGGCGTAAAGCCTTTCGCGAAGTATCTCGGGCTTTGTCATAGGCTGGAGTATAAATCGGGTGCCTTCCGAGAGAAAACGACAGCCTGCGATGATATCCGCGATAAGCTCGCCTCCCATGCCGCAGATGATAACATCGTCGGCATAGCCTATCTCGCGCAGCCCGTCAGACTTCACCACACGCACATTGTTGCAGCCTTCCTGCTCCACTGTTCGGCGCGCAGCCTCGAGCGGTCCATCGTTGATATCGGAGGCTATAACCTCTTTCGCGCCGTTCTTTGCAAGATAGCAGGCAAGCAGCGCATGATCTGTTCCCACATCGCAGACGATCCCGCCGCTCCTGCAAAGAGCAGCGGCGGTCTTCAGCCTGTTGTCAAGCGAGATCATTTTAGCCGCCCATTACCTCGTTGAGCTTGCTGACGATCTCGTCAGCGTCAACGCCGTGCACCATGCAAGCCTGCTCAACGCTCTCGCCTCTTGCGGAGGGGCAGCCTAAGCAGTGCATGCCCATACCGAGGAAGATG
>JAZNWG010000123.1:0-2732 GCA_045593225.1 Oscillospiraceae bacterium | reverse complement strand
TTATTGCTGCCGTACTTGCCATCACCCATAAGCGCGTGCCCGATGTGCGCGCAATGCGCCCTTATCTGATGAGTTCTGCCTGTCAGCAGGTCTACCTCCACAAGGCTCTGGCTACCTATGCTGTCAAGTACGCGGTATTTTGTCTTTATGGTGCGGTTTTCGGGAGTTTTCTTATCCGACACCACTACCCTGTTTTCATCAGCAAGCTTCTGCAGATAAGCAGTGAGCGTTGCTGTGTTCTTCTCGGGTCTGCCCTGCACCACGCACAGATAGAGCTTCACAAGCTCCCTGTCGCGTATCTTCTGATTGAGCACACGCAAGCTCTCAGCGTTCTTTGCCGCTATCACGATGCCGCCAGTGTTGCGGTCGATACGGTTGCACAGCGCAGGTGCAAAGCTCTGCTCCTCCTCCGGGATATACTCTCCCTTTTTCCACAGATAGCACTTTATGCGGTTTATCAGCGTGTCGGAGGTATTGTCGTTGTCCTCATGCACCACCATTCCCACAGGCTTGTCGCAAAGCAGGATATTCTCGTCCTCGTAGATGATATCAAGCTCGGACAGCACAGTGCGGAAGTCAGTCTCCTTTTCGCCTCCCTTTGAAAGCAGCTCATCACTCAGATAAAAGCGGAAAACATCGCCCTCGGAAAGCTTTACGTTAGGCTCGGTCTTAGCGCCGTTCAGCTTTATGCGTTTTTTACGCATAAGCTTGCAGATGAGCGGCAGGGTGAGATTAGGGTAAGCCTTTGAAAGAAAGCGGTCAGCGCGCTGCCCCGCGTCGTTTTTGGATACGGTTATTTCGGTCATATTTATTTCCTTTAACTGAAGTCCTGAATTTTACTAAAGTATATCATATTTCCATGTTTTTTGCAACCGAAAATATCATCGCATAGTTGACAAGTGTCGTAAAATGCGATATAATATTCTTGTCACTATTATACTTTTATGAAAGGAATCAAAAACAATGGCTGACAAGAAAAAGAAGAAATCCATTTTTACCGAGTTCAAGGAATTTATCTCCAAGGGTAATGTTCTTGACATGGCAGTCGGCGTTATCATCGGCGGCGCGTTTACAAAGATCGTAAACAGCGTTGTTTCCGATCTTATCATGCCCGCCCTCGGTACTCTCACAGGCAATATCGACTTCGCAGAGCTGAAGGTAGTGCTCAACCCTGCTACATATGCAGAGGACGGCGTTACCGTCGTAACAGAGGAGCTTGCTATCAGATACGGCGTGTTCCTTGACGCTCTTATCAACTTCCTGCTGATCGCTATCTGCGTATTTGCTGTTGTAAAGATCATCGGCACAATGAGAACAAAGGCAGAAAAGCTCAAAAAGAAGAAGGAAGCAGAAGAGCCCAAGCCTGCACCCGCTCCCGATCCTCAGATCGTTCTCCTCACAGAGATCCGCGATCTGCTGAAGAAGGAAGAGGAAGTAAAGGAATAATTCCGATACATAAGCAGCCCGATGATTTCGGGCTGTTTTTATATGTGTGGGGGCGGAATCCATTTCCGCCCATTGTTATATTAAAAAAGAAATGCAAGCCTCAATGCAGTTGCACAAAGGCTTGCGTAAGAAAAAGGAAACACAAAATGTGACTGAAAGCTAAAATTACTTTGCGAGAGCCTCGCCGAGCGCCTTGCACTTAGCTATTGCGTCAGCGTCGGGAGCATCGTTTGCAATGACGCCCTCACCGCCGAGGACCTCAGCGCCGACTGCCTTGCAGCGCTCGCACCAGTCCCTCATCCACTGTCCGTCGCCCCAGCCATAGCTGCCAAATAACGCAACGGTCTTTCCGCCGAGTTTGCCCTCGATGCCCGCGAAGAACGGCTCAAATTCCGATTCCTCGAGGACCTCATCGCCCATAGAAGGACACCCGAAAGCAATTCTGTCGTAGTCTGTAACATCGCCCTTGAAGTCGCTTACCGCAAACAGCTCTGCGCCTGCGCCCTCTGCGACAGCCTTTGCCATCTCCTCGGTGTTGCCTGTTCCGCTCCAGTAAATTACTGCTGTTTTCATAGTTATTCTCCTTTGTTATGATATTCTGAGCGCGCGGCAGATATCCTGCCCCTCGCTCAGCTTATTACACAGGAATTTCCTGCATTTGTTGTAATTATCAAAAGTACGCTGCGCCTTTTCAGGATTTCCGTACACCTTCCAGTAGCCGCACAGCTTGAAGTTACAGCCGTTGTTCTCGATAAAGCCGATAACGTCTTCAACGGGATAGTCAAGAAAAATCCCTATCTCATGCGGAAAGCCTTTTTCCTCGCGGATACGCTCACTAAGACGAGCGAGACACTCTTCGCTTGTCATGTCATCAGTGTAGCCGCAGCCTCTCAGCACTTCCCTGCACTCCTCGCGCGCCAGCCTGTCTGCAAGCTTTTGCTCGTTGTACAAAAGCAGCAGCACGCGCTGTCCGCACTCGCACATAGTCTTTATCTTAAGCCCTCTCGCTGCGGCGCGGCTGTTGAAGCGCTCCGCGTTTGCGGCGATATCAAACTCGCCCTTGTACAGCGACATGAGACTTGCGCACTTTATCCCCAACAGCGAGGGCGCTGTATGAAATGCAAGCTTTTGCTCAAAGCTGCAGTATTCTTTATTACACATATCGTCCTCCGTTTCTTTGGTTAGTTTTTCCTAACCACGCTATAAAAATGCCCTGCAAGTTTAGTTTTTGCATATCAAGTTCGATAATTCAAGTTAGTTTTCGCTAACTCAACTATTAAAAAACA
>JAZNWG010000122.1:0-5000 GCA_045593225.1 Oscillospiraceae bacterium | reverse complement strand
TATTTTTCATGCGTATTTCCTTTGTTCAGAACAGACCCTTTTTGCGATATATCGAGTCCTTCTCGGTTATCTCGCGAATGACCTTGCAAGGCACTCCCGCCGCAAAAACTCCGTCGGGGATATCGCGTGTAACGACGCTTCCTGCGCCGATAACGCAGTTTCTGCCTATCGTAACTCCGCCGCATATCGTTACGTTTGAAGCTATCCAGCAGCCGTCACCGATGGTTATGGGAGCAGCATATTCAAGGTCGTAGGCGGTGCCGTCCTCCTTGAAGCGCAGCTTTCTTTCCTCGGAAATAAGCGGGTGGATAGGCGCTGCGAGCATGCAGTTAGGTCCGAAGAAAACATCGTTTCCTATCGTTATAGGGCAACAGTCCAGCACTGTGAGATTGAAGTTTGCAAAGCAATTTTCACCGAATGTGGTATAGCAGCCGTAATCGAACTGTATCGGTCCCTGAATATACGAGCCCTTGCCTAAGTTCGGCAGCAGCTCCTGCAGTATCTCGGCGCGCTTTGCTTCCTCGTCCTCATAGGTATCGTTGTAGTCCTTTGAGAGCTTGTGCGCAAGCGTGCGGCGTTTTGCAAGCTCCTTATCAGACGTATCATATATCATGCCCGAGAGCATCTTTTCGGTTTCGGTCATATCAGTACGTTACCTCGTCCAATTTCATAGTCGCCACCGCATTGAGATCAGTGCCGCCCTTTACTCCTGCCAGATACTCATAATAAGCCTGACAGCCTATCATTGCCGCATTGTCACCGCAAAGAGAGAGCGGCGGCACATACAGCTTCATGCCGTTTTTAGCGGCTTTTTCCTCAAGTATCTCGCGCAGACCGCTGTTAGCGGCAACACCGCCCGCAAGCGCGATAGTCTTATAGCCGCTGTCTTTAGCTGCCTGAACGAATTTTGAGGTCAGGATATCGCTCACTGTAAACTGAAAGCTTGCGGCAAGGCTGTTTATGTCCAGCTCCTCTCCCTTCTGCTTTGCGTTGTGGATAAGGTTTATAACAGATGTTTTCAGTCCCGAAAAGCTGAAATCATAAGGGTTTGCGGTCTTGGGGTGCGGCAGCTTGTATTTCAGCTTGTCGCCGAGCTTTGCTGCCCTGTCGATATGCACACCGCCGGGATACGGAAAGCCCATCGCACGCGCAGCCTTGTCGAAAGCCTCGCCTGCCGCGTCGTCAACGGTCCTGCCGACAGTCTCAAACTCGGTGTAGCTCTTTACCTTTACGATATGGCTGTGACCGCCCGACGCCACAAGGCAGATATATGGTGGCTGGAGTTCCGCGTGTACGAGGTAATTTGCGGCGATGTGACCGCGGATATGGTGCACAGGTATAAGCGGCTTGTTCAGCGAAAAAGCAAGTCCCTTAGCGAAATTTACGCCCACCAGCAGCGCGCCGATAAGTCCCGGTGCATAAGTAACTGCTACAGCGTCTATTTCAGCGGCAGTCTTGCCAGCCTTTTCGAGCGCCTCGTTCACAACGCCTGTTATGCTCTCGCAGTGGCGGCGGCTTGCTATCTCGGGGACTACTCCGCCGTATAATTTATGCTCCTCTATCTGTGTTGCGACAACGGAGCTTATTATCTCCCTGCCGTCACGAATGACCGCAGCGGCTGTTTCGTCGCAGGAGCTTTCTATTGCTAAAATATCCATGCTGTTCTTCCTTTTACACATAAAATAACGGCGGGATGAGGGCATCCCGCCCTACTATTTTTATTTTACATCAGGCTTACGTGAAGTGAGGAATTCTATCGCTCTTTCGATAGAGTTTCTAACGTGCTCCATATCCTCTCTGTGCAGCTTGCCAGCGTTTCGGTAGTCGAAGCTGTTGCAGAACTCATTCACATCGTCGTTAAGCTCCTTGATATAGTTCTCTACAAGCTTATCAGTAGCCTCGATAAAGGGTTTCTGGTCGGGCTTTGCAAGCTTTGTCGGAACGTGCGACATAAGCATGTTGTAGTGAGGGATACAGATATACTTCTGCGAGTTGTAGAGGTTGCGGAAGCGTCCGTCCTCTGTAAACATCTTGAACAGCGTTTCCAGCATATGCTCAACGCCCCAGTCAACCTTGCTACACACAAAGCAGGATTCTTCGATCTCACTGCACTTTTTTGCCTTTGCGCCTTTAGTGAAGAAAATACTCTTGTTTTCAAAAACATTTGCTCTTGCGGACTGGAGATATGTATTTATCATCAGACCGAGAGACAGGCGGTTGTTCTGCTTCAAAAGCGAGTTGAAATGAGTATGGCAGAAGCCCAGTCTGTTTGTTTCGATACGAACATCAGGCTCCATCATGGCAGCACCCATGATATACTCGGAGATATGCTCCTCTACTGTATTGCGCATTGCGCAGATAGGGCAGCCCTCGCGGGGCTCGAACACTTCGTTGATCGGGATCGTAAGAATACTTTCGCGCATGATATTGTCCTTTCGTTTTAAAAATTACGTGATAAAAAGTTGAAATTGCTATGCGTTACTTGATTTTATATTTATATTGTATTATAATTAAGATAAATAATCAAGGGGTTTCACGAAAAAATAATGGATTTTACTATTCAAAGCAAGAATTTTGATATAAGGCAGACTTTCCTGTGCGGACAGTGCTTCCGATGGGCTGAGGCCGAGGACGGCTCGTTCTCGGGAATCGCCTCGGGAAGATACATAAGGCTTTCACAGGACGGTGACAGTGTCACACTGCACGGCGTTTCGGAGCAGGACATACCATTCTGGCAGGAGTACTTTGACCTTGCCACGGATTACAGCGAGATGATAGCTCGGCTGTCAGCCGATGAAACGCTTTCCCTCGCCTGTAAGAGCAGCGGCGGCATACGTATACTAAGGCAGGAGCCGTTTGAAACGCTGATAAGCTTTATCATAAGCCAGAATAATAATATTCCGCGTATTTCAGGGATAATCGGACGGCTTTGCGAGAGCTTCGGCGAGAAGATAGAGGGCGGATATTCGTTCCCTACCTCTGAGAAGCTTCGCGGAATCACTCCCGAGCAGCTTGCGCCTCTCAGAGCAGGCTTCCGTGCGAGGTATATCTGCGATGCGGTCGAAAAAGTAAATAGCGGCGAGGTCGACTTTGCCGAGATACAAAGGCTTCCGCTGGCTGAAGCAAGAGAGAAGCTAAAAGCAATCGTAGGCGTAGGCGACAAGGTCGCGGATTGCGTACTGCTGTTCGGTTTTGCTAAATATGACGCATTTCCGCGAGATGTGTGGGTGAAGCGGCTTATGGCAAGGTTTTATCCCGACGGTCTGCCTGAATGCACAAAGGGTGTTGAGGGAATAGCGCAGCAGTACCTGTTTGATTACGTCAGAAATAACGGCGGATTAAATGACTAAAAGTTAAATTTATATGTGTTTATACAGAAAGGAAATGAATTTATGTATTGCAATCAGTGTGGAAATCGGATTCCCGAAAACGGTGTTTTCTGTGCTTTCTGCGGGGCAAAGGCAGAAGGTGTTGCTCCAGTTATGCCTGTAACAGCAGTGCCTGTTCCCCAGGCAGAGCCTGTATCCGAAAGCATACCGCTTCCTGAAAAGAAAAAGAAGGAAAAGACCGAGAAGTATTACACCACAAAGCATATCGTGCTGTGCCTCGTTGTTGCAGGCGTTATGGCAGTTGCGGCAGGCGTGTTTGCCGGTCTGTATTTTTCTGTGATATGAATATAAAGCCGCTGTACTTCGAGGGTGCGGCGGTTTTTGTTTTTGCAGAGCCGCAATGGTTGCTTGCATTATGCACAAAAGGGCGGTGTAACGGTTATTCCTTTTTAACAATATTGCATTAAAATAATTGACTTTTTATCGGTAATATAGTATACTAAAGAATGGATTGTAATGTATTATGTTAATTGCGATTATCAACAATTTAACAGGAGGATAATATATGTTTTGCGAGAATTGCGGTAAGAGTCTGATAAGAGGTTATCAGTTCTGCCTCGAATGCGGTACCCCCGTACCTCCGCAGAGTGCCGAAGAAGACGAGGTCGTGGAGCAGGCTGCCGAGCCCGTTGATGAGGGCATGCCTCAGGTTGGCGGTGGTTCCGGCGGTGATGGCGGTACACTGGTATTCTGTCCGACCTGCGGTATGCACATGCAGAAGTCGGGTGCTTACTGTGAAAAGTGCGGTATGCAGCTTCAGAGCAACTCAAACGATCAGTACAATAATCTTCCCAAGAACGGCGATGTCCCGCTGTGGAACACCGAGAGTGAGGATTATGGCTATGCCAATCTGAATGACGGCGAGATAGAGCAGATCAACAAGTTCATGAGCGGTGGCGGTATCACTGTACCTGATGATGATTATGAGCCTGTTGATGCGGTTGAAAGCATCAGTGGATTTGATGCGATCGGCAGTTATGATGCTGCAAGTGGCGCGTCCGAGATAGAGTCGCTGACCAATCAGTTTGCAAACATGTATCCGTCCACCAACACGGAAATGCCTGCTATCGGCGGTACTGTAAAGGAAAACGGTATCGGCGAACGCATGATGGATAACTTCGCAATGGAGAGCACCAATATTGATGACGCATATATCGAAAGCGGTCATCTGCCTGTTATTGAGGGTGCTTCGATGGAGTATGATCCCAACGAACCCGAGCCCGAAGATCCTAATGCATTTGTTATGACAGACGATGCGATTGAGGATATTACACCTACATATGATGATATCCCTGCTTCCACAGAGCCTGAGGAAGAAGCGCCCGTTTATGAGGATAACTCGGCTGATGTGCTCGGCTTTATGGCTGTTGGTGCTGCTGCAGTGGCTGCTACATATGAGCCCGAGGCTGCAGAAGAAGTTCCTGCATACGAAAGTCGGAGGCCAAGCGGTCTTAGGAAGACAAATTTGGTGGACAACTCCTTGGCTCACAGAACGACATGGCTACGATCCGACTTTAACTCGGCTGATGTGCTCGGCTTTATGGCTGTTGGTGCTGCTGCAGTGGCTGCTACATATGAGCCCGAGGCTGCAGAAGAAGTTCCTGCATACGA
>JAZNWG010000121.1:0-4607 GCA_045593225.1 Oscillospiraceae bacterium | reverse complement strand
AGGCCCCTGCTCTCCCTTCAATCAGAGCAACGGTATCACACTCGGCGAGGGCGCAGGTATCCTTATCATTGAAAGCTACGAGCACGCTGTAAAGCGCGGTGCTAAGATATACTGTGAGATACTCGGCGGCGGTGTAAGCTCTGACGCGCACCACATCACCGCTCCCCGTCCCGACGGCGAGGGCCAGATGTCCGCTATCAGGCGCGCTGTAAAGAACAGCGGACTTGAATTCACAGATATCGACTACATAAACGCTCACGGCACTGGTACAGCAAAGAATGACGAGGCTGAGTTCCTCTCTCTGCATACTCTGTTTGACGGCAACGACCATGTTTCGGTAAGCTCCACAAAGTCCATGACAGGCCACTGTCTTGGCGCGGCAGGCTCTATCGAGGCTGTTCTTACTGTTAAGGCTGTGTGCGAAAATCAGCTGCCTCCCACTATCGGCTACGCTGACGAGCATTTTGATATGCTGAAGGAAAAGGCAGGTAATATTGACTTTATCGCTAATACAAAGCGCGAAAAAGAAGTAAACTACGCCGTTTCCAACTCCTTTGCCTTCGGAGGAAACAATGCAAGCATCGTGTTCTCCAAAAAGGAGCACGCTATCCCCGATAACACCAATAAGCAGCGCATCTATATCACTGGTATAGGTGAGCTTTGCGGCAATACAGTCACCGAGGACAACAAGGGCAAGCGCGCCGAGATAACCTCCGATGACTACAAGGAGCACGGTATCAAAATGGCGTTCTACCGCAAGCTTGACCGCTTCAGCCAGCTTCAGCTCATCTCAGGTATGAGAGCACTTGCAAATGCAGATATCACCATCGGCGAGGATAACGAGAACGATATCGGTATCATCATCGGTACTGCTGACGGTCCTCTTACTGAGATAGTAAACTTCCAGAAGCAGACTATCGAGCAGGGCACCGCAAACGGCAGCGCGTTCAGCTTCCCCAATACCGTATATAACGCAGCAGGCGGTTATTTCAGCATTTTCGCAGGAATAAAGGGCTACAACGTTACCGTTGCAAACGGCGTTCAGGCAGGTATCCAGAGTATCTGCTACGCTGCCGATGTTATCCACAACGGCGAGGAGTCCATCATGGTGGCTTCGGGTACAGACGAAAATACAGATGTTACCTACGAGCTTTATGAAAAGCTTGGCTATACAGCAGACGACGGCAAGGGCTTTATGCTTGGAGAGGGCTCTGTTTCGCTTATCCTCGAAACAGAGGACAGCGCAGATAAGCGTGGCGCCAAGAAGCTTTGCGAGCTCGTCGGCACCTCTATGACTCACAAGGCTGTGGAATTCGGCACTCTTGCAGGCTCCGAGGACGCTATGAAGCGCGCTATTGCTGACGCTTGTGCAGAAGCCGGTATCACAGCTGCTGATATCGACGCTGTATGCAGCTTCGCAAACGGCAACAAGGCTCTTGACGCTATGGAAGCAGCTGTTTACAACGAGATGCTCGCGACGAATATCCCCGTTATCAATGTAAGAAACGATATCGGCGAAGCACGAGCTGCTGCCGCTACAAAGCAGGTATCCCGTGCAGCTGAGCTGTTAAGCTCCGCTGACTGCAGCTATACCTATGTACTTGCTGTTGCAGCAGGTGCAGGCGGCTCTTATTCGGCTGTAGTCCTGAAGAAGGCATAAACGAATAGCGGCGGGGGGCTTCCCCCGCCCTACATATATAGGAGGAAAAAAGTGAGTAAGGTTGCAATCGTAACAGGCGCTTCCCGCGGTATCGGCAAGGCCTGTGCAATAAAGCTTGCAGAGTGCGGCTATGACGTTGCCGTAAACTATGTAAGCAACGAGGCAAAGGCGGCGGAGGTCGTTGCCGCTATCGAGGCACTAGGTCAGAAGGCGGTCGCAGTAAAGGCCGACACAGCTGACTTAAAGCAGGTACAGGACATGTTCCGCGAGGTACACAAGACCTTCGGACAGCTTGATGTTCTTGTAAACAACGCAGGCGTTGTAGATGACGCTTATCTGTTGATGATAAACGAGGAGTCCCTCACAAGAAGTCTTGATATCAACATCAAGGGCTACTTCCACTGTGCGCAGCAGGCAGCTCTCAAGATGATGAAAACAGGCGGACGTATCGTGAATGTATCCTCTGTAAGCTCTGTGCTTGCAGTCGAGGGACAGGGCGTTTACTCCGCAACAAAGGGCGCTGTAAACTCCATGACAGCCACTCTCGCAAAGGAGCTTGCTCCCCGCAATATCCTTGTAAACGCAGTTGCTCCAGGCTTCATCGAGACTGAAATGATGGACGCTATCCCCGAGGAAAAGAAGGAAGAATACATCAAGGCTATCCCCATGCACAAGTACGGCAAGGCGGAGGATGTTGCAAATGTCGTTGCACAGCTCTGCTCGGACAATTTCGGCTATATGACGGGACAGGTGCTCGTTCTTGACGGAGGATTAAGCTTATGATGAACCTGCTTGAAATAAATCAGCGCATAAAGCAGCGCCCGCCCTTTCAGATGATAGAGCGCGTGCTGGAGCTGGAGCCTAATGTTTCTGCTAAGGGTATCAAGAACGTATCGGTGAACGAACCTTATTTCGTAGGCCACTTCCCCGACGCTCCCATCATGCCGGGTGTGCTCGTTATCGAATCCGCTGCGCAGCTTTGCAGCCTTGTTATCGCGCCCGATGACGCGGCTAATGATGAAAGCAAGCTGTATGTGCTGCTTAAGGTCAAGGACTTCAAGTTCTTAAAGCCCGTTATCCCGGGCGATACGCTGACTATCGATGTCAAGGTAGTGCTTGCGTCCTCGGGTCTGTATGAGTTCTCCGCAGTTATTTCGGTTGACGGAGTTACAAAGGCTAAGGGCAATATGCTGTTTACAACAATGGATAAGAGCGCAGTCTATGGATAAAATAATTGATTTTTCCGCCTGCATTACCTCAGGAGGCGATAACCTCCGCCCGAGAATAGAACAGGCAAGAGAGCTTTACTCCCCCATGAGCGAGGAATATTTCAACCGCATAATGTCAAAGTCGGGGCGCACTTTCTCAGAAAGTGCCTGCGGCTTTCTGCTGCTTGATAATCTGCTCTCGAAACATGGTATAGACAAAAGCGGGCTTGTTATCTCGCGAAACGGCGATGGCAGACCATGTCTTATTAACCGCTTCGATCTGGACTTCAGCATATCCCACTCGGACGGCGGCGTTATGTGCAGCCTTATGATAGGCGACGAAGCAAGAATAGGCTGCGATATACAGTGCATCCGTACATATACGCCCGAGAAAAACGCCGCGCTTGCCGAGATATTTATGCCCCCAAAGGACTATACAGAGTACCTCAGAACACAGGACGAAGCGCTTTTCTACACGATATGGACAAGGCGCGAGGCTTTCATCAAGCACAGTGGCGGAGATGTTTTCGCTGATCTGCGTAATATAAACTTCCATGCTGACGGCTATCAGACAGGCATTATCCACGCCTGCGGCAAGAAGTATTATTACAGCATTTTCAGCGAGTGACGGAGGTAGTTATGAAGGTATTAGTCATAAACGCAAGCCCCCGTCCCGAGCGCAGCAATACAATGAACATCACCCGCGCATTCATAAAAGGCTTTCCTGAGGGTACAGATGTAGAGTATGTAACGCTCAATAAGCTCAATATCAAGCCCTGCCTTGGCTGCTACTCCTGCTGGGACAAGACCCCGGGAAAGTGCGTCATCAAGGACGACATGGGAATGCTTTCCGACAAGATACGCGAGGCCGATGTGATAGTGCAAAGCTTTCCGCTGTATTTCTTCGGAATGCCGTCGCAGCTTAAATGCATGACCGACCGCTGCCTGCCGCTTACGCTGCCGTATCTCGGTAATATCGTTGAGGATCAAAACGCTTCTTTCCACGAGCTTCGTGATGAAGAAATGCACAAAAAGAGCCTTGTGGTGATATCCACCTGTGGCTATGTTGACGCAGGCCATATGTACCAGTCGCTGATAAAGCAGTACGACCTTATCGCGGGCGTTGGAAAATACACCGCTATCCTCTGCCCCGAGGGCGAGCTTTTCGTCACCGATAACGCAAAGCGCCAGCGCGAAGGCTATCTCTCCGATGTCACAGCAGCAGGCGCAGAGTTTGCGGAAAACAGAACACTGTGCGAGACTACAAAGCAGAAGCTTGCAAAGCCTATCCTTTCACCAAAAGGCTTTGAAACTATAACGCTCGCGCACTGGGCGCAGTTCAGGTGATAAATCGAATTTGAGGAGGTATATCAATGGACATCGCAGTTTTTAGCTCCGATATGCAGAAATCCGTGGAGGATTTTTTTGAAAAGTGCTTTTCAGCCGTTGGTATACCATATTCGCCAAAGGACAGGCATGCGGACATTGCGGACGTAGACAGGCATTATATGCAAAACGGCTGCTTCTGGTGCCTTTTCGATAACGATACCCTAATAGGAACAGTTGCAATCCGTATGATTGACGCTGCGAATAAAACAGTTGAACTCAAACGTATGTTTGTGCTGCCCGAATGTCAAGGCAAGGGACATGGAAGATTGCTTTTAGGGCACGCCATTGCCTATGCAAAGGAGCGGCGTTATAGTAAAATTTGTTTGGATACCCGCAGGCAGTTTTCCGCA
>JAZNWG010000120.1:0-6217 GCA_045593225.1 Oscillospiraceae bacterium | reverse complement strand
GCGCTGGCGAAGCTCGGACAGGTAATGCAGAGGACCGCCGAGGAACGCAACATTGCCCTTGATAGGCTTACCGCAGGCAAGTCCGCTTATCGTCTGGTTTACGACAGACTGGAAAACGGACGCTGCAACGTCGCTTCTCTTTGCACCGTCGTTCAGCAGCGGCTGGATATCGCTCTTTGCGAAAACGCCGCAGCGGGACGCTATGGGATATATCGTGGTGTGCTTTTTTGCAAGCTCGTTAAGGCCGCCGATGTCGGTGTTTATCAGCGCCGCCATCTGGTCGATGAATGCACCTGTACCGCCTGCACAGGTACCGTTCATACGCTGCTCAAGGCCGCCTGTGAGGTAGGTGATCTTTGCGTCCTCGCCGCCGAGCTCGATAGCTACGTCTGTCTGCGGGATAAGCTTGCGGATAGCGTTGGTGCCAGCCGCAACCTCCTGCACGAACGGGATACCCAGCCACTTAGATACCGAGATACCGCCCGAGCCCGTTACCGCTATCATTATCTTTTCGCCTGCAAGCTTCTCGCCTGCGTCAGCGATAATATCGGAGACCGTCTTTCTTATATCAGAGAAATGTCTTTTGTACTGACTGTATAACAGCTCGCCGTCGTCGCCGATAACAGCGACCTTTACGGTAGTTGAGCCTATATCCAGACCAACACGCTTCAATTCCATCATTCCTTTCGCACTTATTCAAAAGCAATATTACAATTATATCACATCTGTCGCAAAATTACAAGTGGTATTTAGGTTGTTCAACATTTTGCGGCAAAGAGTCGGTAAAGCTTACTCCAGCTCAAACGCGCCTGTGTACAGGCTGTAATACTGACCCTTCTGCGCGATAAGCTCCTCATGGCTGCCGCGCTCGATTATCCTGCCGTGGTCAAGAACCATGATGACATCAGAGTTCTTGACGGTGGACAGCCTGTGCGCGATAACGAATACCGTTCTGCCCATCATCAGCGCGTCCATACCTGCCTGTACGATAGCCTCGGTGCGCGTGTCGATGGAGGAGGTAGCCTCGTCAAGTATCATTACGGGAGGGTCTGCAACTGCCGCTCTCGCAATGGAAAGAAGCTGGCGCTGACCCTGCGAAAGTCCGCTGCCGCCGTGTGTCAGCACTGTGTTGTAACCCTCGGGCAGCATTCTGATAAAGCCGTCTGCATTTACGAGCTTTGCCGCCGCGATACACTCCTCGTCGGTAGCGTCGGGCTTGCCGTAGCGCAGATTATCCATTACCGTTCCTGTGAACAGGTTTACGTCCTGAAGCACAACACCCAGCGAGCGGCGCAGGTCGTCCTTTCTGATCTTGTTGATGTTTATACCGTCATAGCGGATCTTGCCGTCCGCTATGTCATAGAAGCGGTTGATGAGGTTCGTGATAGTGGTCTTGCCTGCGCCTGTCGCGCCTACAAAGGCTATCTTCTGACCCGGCTCTGCATAGATGTCGATGTTGTGCAGCACCATTTTATCCTCGGTGTAGCCGAAATCCACATCGTCCAGCACCACATTGCCGCGAAGCTCGGTATAGGTCACCGTGCCGTCACTGTGGGGGTGCTTCCATGCCCATGTGCCTGTGCGCTCGTCTGCCTCTACGAGGTTGTCGTTGTGGTCGTATTTCGCATTCACAAGCGTTACATAGCCGTCATCAGGCTCGGGCTGCTCGTCAAGCAGCGAGAAGATACGCTGTGCGCCTGCCATAGCCATTACAACGGCGTTCAGCTGCTGCGATACCTGTCCGATAGGACCAATGAAGCTTCTGGTAAGCTGCAGGAAGGACGCGATCGTTCCGAGCGTGAGCACGTTCACCGCGAACACCGCAACGTTCATAACGCCGTTTATCGCCATGATACCGCCGATTATCGCGATGATGACATACAGGAAATAACCCATGCAGTTGTTTACGGGCATAAGGATATTTGCATAGGAGTTAGCCTTTGCGATATCGTTACGCAGCACCTCGTTCTTTTCACCGAACCCTGCCTTTGCCTTTTCCTCGTGACAGAACACCTTGATGACGCGCTGGCCGTTTATCATCTCCTCGATGTAGCCGTTGAGGTCTGCGATGGAGGTCTGCTGGCGCATGAAGTACTTGCCGCTCTTCTTTGCGACAGTGCCTGTCACCTTGAATATCAGCACAAGGAACGCGATAACGATAAGCGTGAGCCATACGCTCATGGTGAGCATGGAAACGAACACCGAAACTATCGTAATAAGCGAGGAGATACAGGACGGCAGCGACTGGGATATCATCTGACGCAACGCGTCGGTGTCGTTTGTATAAAAGCTCATTACATCGCCGTGGGTGTTGGTATCGAAATACTTTACAGGAAGCTTCTGCATGTGCCTGAACATATCGTCACGCACCGTTTTCAGCACGCCCTGCGAGATGTTCGCCATCATGCGGTTGTACAGCAGCGTGCAAACCGCGCCTATCGCCAGTATCACGCACATTCCGATGATAGCAGAGAGCAGTCCCGAGAAATCAGGGTCAGTAACTCCGACAAGCGGGATAATATGGTCATCTATGAGCGTCTTTATGAACAGCGAGGACGCAACGCCTGCAACAGAGCTTATCACGATGCTTACCGCAACGATGATAAGCTGGATACGATAGGGCTTCATGTAGGACAGAAGCCTTTTCAGCACGCCCTTGCCTGCCTTCATGGGAGGTCTTTTCATTTCGGGAGCCTTGTTCTTACTCATTATTCCTCAGCTCCTTTCATCTGCGACTCATATACCTCGCGGTAGATAGCGTTCGTTTCAAGCAGCTCGTCATGCGTTCCCACAGCTGATATAGCGCCGTTATCCAGCACGATTATCCTGTCAGCGTCCTGAACGCTCGAAACGCGCTGAGCAATGATTATCTTGGTGGTATCGGGTATCTCCTCGCGGAAAGCCTTTCTTATCATAGCGTCAGTCTTTGTGTCAACTGCGCTGGTGGAGTCGTCAAGTATCAGTATCTTAGGCTTTTTCAGCAGTGCTCTTGCGATACAAAGGCGCTGCTTCTGACCGCCCGAAACATTCGCGCCGCCCTGCTCGATGTAGGTGTCATACTTATCAGGAAAGCCCTGAATGAACTCGTCTGCGCAGGAAAGCTCGCAAACGTGCTTTATCTCCTCGTCGGTTGCGTTCTCATCGCCCCAGCGCAGGTTTTCCTTGATAGTGCCCGAGAACAGCACGTTCTTCTGAAGCACCATGGCAACGTTGTTTCGGAGCGCTGAAAGCGTGTAATCGCGAACATTCTCTCCGCCTACCAACACCTCGCCCTCGGTGGTGTCGTAAAGGCGCGGTATCATCTGCACGAACGTTGATTTTGACGAGCCTGTGCCGCCGAGGATACCGATAGTTTCGCCCGACTTTATGCTTATATTGATGTTATCCAGCGCGTTCTTTTCCGCGCTCTCAAAGTACTTGAAGCTTACATTTCTGAACTCCACCGAGCCGTCCTTAACCTCTGTCAGGCCCTTTTCGCCGTCGGTGATGTCCGTCTTTTCGTCAAGTATCTCAACGATACGGTTTGCGCTCGCCTTGGACATGGTCAGCATTACAAATATCATGGAGATCATCATAAGGCTCATCAGCATCTGCATGGTGTAGGTGAAAAGGCTCATAAGCTCGCCTGTGGAAAGGCCGAGAGCCTCGTTGTTGCCGCTTGCGATAACAGCCTGCGCGCCGAACCAGGAGATAAGCACCATGCAGGCATAGATAGCGACCTGCATCAGCGGCGCATTCCATGCAACCGTCTTTTCTGCCTTTGTGAAGTCCTCGTAGATGCTTCCCGAAATGTCGTCGAACTTCTTTATCTCGTGATCCTCCTGAACAAAGGATTTTACTACTCTTATGCCACGCAGGTTCTCCTCAACAACTGCATTAAGCTTGTCATAGGTCTTGAATACCCTCTGAAAGCGCGGAAACGCGAACTTCACAATGATGAAAAGACCCACAGCAAGCAGAGGTATCGTATACAGGAATATCATAGAAAGCTCGGACGAGATATTATATGCCGCAACAAACGCAAATACCAGCATAAACGGCGCTCTTACAGTAATTCGGGTTATCATCTGAAACGCCATCTGCACATAGGAAACGTCAGTGGTCAGACGTGTAACTATGCTTGCGGTGGAGAATTTGTCTATATTGAAGAACGAAAATCTCTGCACGTTGTAGAACATATCGTGGCGCAGGTTTGCCGCAAAGCCCGCACTTCCGTAAGAAGCGGTGAAGCCTGCCGCAACGCCGAACGCCATTGCAAGGCAGGTCAGTATCAGCAGCTTTATTCCTGCCATAACGACAGCATTCATATCGCCGAGGTAGATGCCCTTGTCGATAAGCTCTGCCATGACGAGCGGAATAATTATCTCCGCCGCTGTTTCAAGGATTACGAATAAAGGCGTCAGAAGCGCGGGGAGCTTGTATTCCCTGACGCAAGCGCCAAGCTTTCTTATCATATCTCTATTCCTTTCTCTATGTTCGTATCTCCGAGGTTCGCTCTCATGCGCCGCATATAGTCGGTAAGCCGCATAAGCTCCTCGTCTGTAAAGCCGTTTGTCAGCTGCGCCTCCATGCGCGCGCCGTTTTCCTCCATGTGAGCGGCAAGCGCCCTGCCCTTTTCGGTAAGCGTAAGCTTTTTCAGCCTCGCGTCATGTATCACACCGATACGCTGTATTATGCCCTTTTTCTCCAGCAGCATAAGCACCTTCGAGATAGTCGAGCGCGTAACACCGAACTCCTCCTCAAGATCCTTCTGAAATACATCGCCCTCGGCGCGTGCAAGGTAGCCGATTATCCACGCATTGCTGCAGGTCAGCTTGTCGCCTGAAGCCGGCGGCTCGTTATTTTCAAGATATCTGCGCACCGCATTGTTCAGCGAGCGCAGCTCTATTCCGATAAAACGCTGTTCCATATCTTCCTCCGTTTGCCCGATTTCGGATTGTCGCATATTCAACATTATACAGCATTTCAGCTAAACAGTCAATAGATCGTTTGTGAAAAAATGCTGAAAAAACATACTCTTTTTTGACGTGTGAATGTCGTTTTATATTGTAATTTGCTGATAGATATGCTATACTTAATATAACTTATTATTAGGAGGCAAGCCATGTTCAGCCAGATAAACAGCATAGGGCTTTTCGGGCTCAATGCTTTCGCTGTCACCGCCGAGGCAAGTATCTCGTCGGGTCAGCCGTTTTTCGATATAGTCGGTATGCCCGACGTGGCGGTGCAGGAGAGTAAATCCCGTATCCGCTCGGCGCTCGCGCACATGGAGATGAACCATCTGCTCGGCGGCAAGGTTACGGTAAACCTCGCGCCTGCAAGCGTCAAAAAGATAGGCTCGATGTTCGATCTGCCAATAACCGTCGCGCTGATGAAGCTCGGTGGCATTATCGACAAGGACCTGTCCGACGCGGTGTTCATCGGCGAGCTTTCGCTGAACGGCGGTCTCGCCCCCGTAAACGGCGCGCTCAGCATGGTTCTTACCGCCGTACAGAACGGCGCAAAGCGCATCTTCCTGCCTAAGCAGAACGCAAAGGAGGCCTCTGTTGTCGAGAACATCGAGGTATACGGTGTGGAGCACCTTTCACAGCTTGTGGAATTCCTTGCGAGAGGCACAGGGCTCTCCCCCGAGGAGCGCTACATACCCTCGGAAAAGGCGCTCGCCTATGCTGCTGATTTTGCTGAAGTAATGGGTCAGCAAAGCGCAAAATCCGCTATCGAGGTAGCGGCTGCGGGCTCGCACAACATACTCATGCTGGGGCCTCCCGGCTCGGGAAAATCCATGCTTGCAAAGCGCATTCCCTCCATTCTGCCGAAGATAACCTTTGCAGAGAGCATAGAAACCACTCAGATACACTCCATCGCGGGACTTATAGACCCCGCCGAGCCGCTGATAACACAGCGCCCGTTCCGCTCGGTCAGCCATACCGCGTCTGCTGTCGGACTTATCGGGGGCGGCACTATCCCGCACCCCGGTGAGATATCACTCGCGCACAACGGCGTGCTGTTTCTGGACGAGCTGCCAGAGTTTGACCGCAAGGTGCTTGAAACGCTCAGACAGCCGCTTGAAAACGGTGAGATAAACATTTCAAGAGCAAGCGGCTCTGCCTGCTATCCGTGCGATATAATGCTGGTTGCAGCGATGAATCCCTGCCCCTGCGGAAACTTCGGAAATCCCGCGAAAAAATGCCGCTGCACAGACGCACAGGTGTCGACT
>JAZNWG010000119.1:0-1845 GCA_045593225.1 Oscillospiraceae bacterium | reverse complement strand
TATCAGCTCCTTTTCTACAGCATAACACAGAAGTCTGAATATGTATTGTAAAAATCCGACATCAGCGGCTTCTGAGCGCAAGCTCCACCGCCTCTTTCGGGGGCATGAGGTGGCGCTTTCTGAAGTCATTGAGCAGATGAGCCTGATCGGTATAACCGAATCTCTCCACTGCGTCAAGCACATTGAATTGCCGCGAAAACACTATCTCCTGCCACAAAAGCTGATAGCGCAGCAGAGAGGAGAACGTCTTTGGCGAAATGCCGAGATTGTAATTGAAGATACGCTCCAGCCTTCGCTCGGAAACTGCGGTATAGCTGCAGATATCGGATATCCTTGCTCTGCCGTCAGTTTTCAGCATGTAATGGATAGAATTTGTGAGATCGCAATTTATCCTGTCTGTGCAAAGCCTTTTCAACAATAATTGTTCCGCGGCAGCGATCTTTCCGCTAAGCGTCGGAACATCGAACAGCAGCGGTTCCAATTCAGCTTTTAAGCGGCTGAAAAACTCCTCTGCGGCAAATGCCTGATTTTTGCAGCCTGTGAGCTCGCGCTCCGAAAAAAGGATAGCAGACCACGCATAGAAGCGTATCGCAAATGTGGCGATAGTATCGGTGCTCGCCGCACCGCCTGTGCGGTACGAATGCTCATCGACAGTGCAAAAAGAGCCTGTGTAGCTGTTTTGCGTGTAGCTGATATCAAAGATGATATCCATGCAGGTATCAGGGATAACTATTCCATAAGAGGTCTGATCTATATTTGCCGAAACAGGCCTTTTCGTTCCCCAGAAGCAGCGGATATACGGCCGCAGAGCCTCGCAGGGCGCTACCTCGCAATATTCATCGCTGTCGCGAAAGGGCTCGCCTGTTATGGGGCGGTACATATCGGAAAGCGCCTGCATTATATCACCTCATCATATCACGATATCGGGAGCGTACTCCCCGTCTATCAGCACATACTCGCAGCCGTACTCCTCACAGCCTGCGAGGTTCTCGGCATTGTCGCGGATAAGCGCCTCGGGCGTGAGCCATGTATCATCAAGCCTGTCCTCTATAACATTCGCAAATCGCTTTATTTCATCGAAATTATTGCGGATATACCGCTCCGTCATGATCAGCCACACACAGCGTATCTCGTCAAGATAACGTTCATCAAAGCTGTCGCGCCAGTCAAACGGCACATAGCAGCCCTCGATTATCATGCTCTGCTTGTTCTCGATCGCGGTCTTTATCATCTCGCTGACGATGCTCCACAGATACGGAACAAGCTCTCTGTCGTCCTCGGGAGTAAGCGAGGTCTGTCCGCTTCGGATAAGCCCCATTTTGAGGTGGTCTATCGACAGGTACGGAAGTTTATACCGCTCCAGCAGCCTTTGCGCCAGAGCGGTCTTTCCTGTGTGTGATGCGCCTGAAATAATAACTATCATTTCGCAGCGCTGATGTCAGCTATTGCTCTTGTTACGAGCCTCTTGAACAGCGGTGCAACACGGTCTGCCGTCTCCTGCACCTCGGCATGGGTGAGGGGGTTCTGCGAGATTCCTGCTGCGAGGTTTGAGATACAGCTTATTCCGCATATCTCCATGCCCGCATGACGCGCCGCCATAGCCTCGACAGCGGTGGACATTCCCACAGCGTCAGCGCCGAGCGCGGAATACATTCTTATCTCCGCAGGGGATTCGTAGTTAGGGCCGCTTGTCTGAACGTAAACGCCCTCGCGAAGCGGTATCTTCTCGTCAAGCGCCGCGCTCCTGATGATACTGCGGAGCTTCTTTGAGTATATCTCAGACATATCGGGAAAGCGCACTCCGAGCTCGTCCACATTCGCACCGATAAGCGGCGATGGAACGAA
>JAZNWG010000118.1:0-6555 GCA_045593225.1 Oscillospiraceae bacterium | reverse complement strand
CGACCTTGTATCAGGCAGATATGCGGTCGATGCCAAGTCCATAATGGGTATCTTCAGCCTTGACCTCGAAAAGCCCTTGAACATGGTTATCAGAGGCGAGGGCGCAAAAGCCGACGCGCTTTATGAGGAGATCGCTAGATTTATCGCAAAGTAACTCAGAAAGCGACAATATTCCCGTTGACAAACAAAAGCGAGGCGTGATAACATAAAGAAAAGCCCGCTTGGAACACGGCATAGTATCTATGCTCAATAAGAAAGGAAAGTGTATTATTATGACTACAACAAAGATCATCATCAACACAATCAATGACGTAAAGAATTTCGTAAACATCGTAACAAAGTGCGATTATGACGTAGATATCGTATCCGGCAGATACGCTATCGACGCTAAGTCCATCATGGGCATCTTCAGCCTCGACCTCTCCAAGGAGCTCACTCTGAATATCCACAGCGATGACTGCGGTGCATTCCTTGACGAGATCAAGAGCTACATCGTAAAGTAATTTTGCTAACTCCTTACGGACTGCTTATGCAGTCCGTTTTCTTTTTACCCTTATATATTATAATAGTATAAATAAAAATATCCCCTCTTTTGAGGGGATATTCTCATATCTTGGATTTTGCCAGAAATGCACGGACCTTATTCACGATAAGCTTGTCATTGTCATAGGCAAGATGCGAGCCCGCCTGACCTATCTCCACCCAGCGTATCTCGGATATCTCCTCCTCCTGAGGCTTTAAGTCAAAGCTTGTAGCGCGCGCCACAAAGTACACGACCTCCTTGCGGGTATCGCGGCGGGGCGTGAACATCACCGTTTCGCGGAAAGAGGAGTCGTCTATCGAAATGTCGATATTTGTTTCCTCCTTTATCTCGCGGACAGCAGTCTGGGTTTCGCTTTCACCGTCCTCTACATGACCCTTGGGGAACGACCAGTAGCCCGACTTGACATGCTTGATCAGTAAAATTTCCGTGTTTCCGTAGTGCTTACGGTAAACAATAGCACCGCATGACTTTTCATAATTCATGCTGTTTTTCCTTTCATAATGATGTATTGATACTATTATAGCATACATTTCCCCATTTGTCACGCTTTTTTTGATAATTACATAAAAGCATTTTATATGGGCAAATTTCAACAATACCCACAAGGCACCAAGAACGGTTTTTAGCTGTTTTGACGTTAAAAATCTGACCTCGATTTTTAGTTAAATTTACAAGAAGAATTCGTGTAAATGGCAAAAAAAGACAAAAAGAGCCTTGAAATCAAAAAGGTTACAAAACGGTTACAAAAGTATTTTGTGGATTTTTCACAAAAACGATAGTGCGTTTTCGTTTGACATTTACGAAAGAAAAGGTTATAATACGGAACGGAACAAAAACAAGGCGGAACTGCGCCACTGCGCAGAGAAGATAAAAAGATACACTCTCCGCCAATGTAGAAGTTTTTTGGGAGGAAACATGAAACCACAAATAGTAAATTCCAAGATGAATAAGCTCATCAAGCAGAGCAAGCTCATCAAGGCAGTGCTGTTCGTGACATCTATCATGATGATTGCGATGCTCAGCGGTTCGCTTTATTTCCGCGACCGTGTGTACATCACTGACAACGGCGTAACAAAGGAGCTTATGACCTCCGAAACAAATGTTGACGCTATATTAGAATTCGGCGAATACACCATCGGCGAGCACGACCGTGTAACGTACAGGGTCGCAGATGAGAAAACAGCGTATGTTACCATCTACCGCGCATTTGATGTGTATGTAAATGTTGACGGCAAGCAGCTGACCGTTCCTATGATCGAGGGTACAGTGGCAGACGTGATCGAGACCTCGGGCATCAAACTCTATGATTTCGACATCGTAGACTGCGAGCTTGACGCTGAGATCAGCGAGGGAATGACTATCAACATAACCCGTATCAACTACCAGCTTCGCGCAAGCACCTCTGAGATCCCCTTTGAGACAGTCTACATCGACAACTCAAATATGGTGATCGGCGAAGAGAATATCGTAACACAGGGCGAAAACGGTGTAAGAACTTATGTTGTAAAGGAAAAGTACATCGACGGCGTTCTCAGCGGTAAGGAAATGACCGAGGACAACATCGTGAAGGAGCCTGTAACAATGGTCATTGAGCGCGGAACCGCTCTCGCAGTTCCTTACGCAAAGATGGAAAACCCCGAAACACTGGAGCTCGTTGACGGACTTCCCGCAGAGTATACAAGAATAGTTTCCGGCAAGGCTACCGCTTATACAGCAGGCTACAACGCACTGACAGCAAGCGGAAGAAGAGCTGAGATCGGTACAGTTGCGGTAAATCCCAACGTTATCCCCTACGGCAGCGAGCTTTACATCGTTGCTCAGGACGGCTCTCAGGTATACGGCTACGCGATAGCAGCCGATACAGGTCTCGGCCTTATGGACGGTACAGTTGCTGTTGACCTCTACTTCGGCAACAAGTACGACCACTATTATGACAGCTGTCGTTGGGGCGCTGTTTTCTGCGACATCTACGTTCTCACCGAGGGCGAGGGTTATTGATGAAGATTAAGACCTCTCACAATTTTTGTGAGAGGTCTTTGGTTTTTCTTGACAGAAGTCGAATTTAGTGATATAATCGCAGTATAAAGACTCTCGCAGACTACTGAAATCAAAAGGAGAATATTATGAAAGCACTGAAAGAAAACTTTAGTATAATCCTTATCGGCATCGCAGAGCTGGTTGTCGGCATACTTCTGATCATCGACCCCAAGAGGTTCACCGACGGAATCATAATCACGCTTGGCCTTGCGCTGAACGTGCTTGGTGTGCTTGCTATCATCAAGTATTTCCGCAGCAAGCCAGAGGAAGCCGCTCTCGGTCAGCAGCTTTTCAAGGGTCTGATGTTCATTTCGGTAGGCCTTTTCTGTGTGCTTAATTTCTCGTGGTTTACAAAATACAGCGAGATAATGTCGCTCATCTACGGTGCAGCGCTGTTTCTCATCGGTCTTTCCAAGATACAGTGGGCGTCCGATATCCTCAGACTGAAGAAGGGCAGCTGCCTCTACCCCGCACTCGGTGCAGCACTGTCTATAATTCTCGGCATTATCATCATAGCAAATCCTTTCGGAGAAGGTCTCACCACGTTCACCTCCATCGCGCTAATCGCAGGCGGTGCATATGACTTCTTTGCGCTTATCTACGGCTCTATACTGAACAAAAAAGCCGCCGCTGCAAAGCAGGCACTTCCCGAGGCTGCAAGCGACGAGGATACAGCAGAAGACGAAGAATAAAAAAGCATATCAGCCGTCGGTATCACCGACGGCTTTTTGTTGACAAAAACAGGTTTATATGATAGAATATCTTTGGGGACGGCACCCATAACAAAAAACAGCACAACTAAATAGTTTCGCAATGAGGGGAGGACACCCATGACCAAAAACGATGCACAGGCGAAACGAACAGTCCGCGTATATTCAGCGGACGGAGAAGAGATAGGCTCTACCTACCCTAAACGGGCAGCAGGGCTTGTCAGAAAAGGTCGGGCGCATTTTGTGAACGACTGCGATATTCGTCTGAATGTGTCCGACGTAACGACATTTACGGAGGAAAACACCATGATGGATAACAATACAAATACCAATAATTCTGCAAACACCGAGCCTGTAAATAAGCTGTATTTCGACGCAAGAGAGTGGATATTCAACAAGGAATGTAAAAATAACGTTGGCAGCCGCTCTTTCATGCAAGGCCCCGATGGTATCATAAACGAAGCGTTTATGATAGGAAACTGGGGCTGGGACTGGACCGAGATAATCTCAAAGATCATGCTTCTGCCGAAAAACACGCTCAACACCTTTACATTCTGGCTCAACGGTGGCGAGAACGACAACAATAATGAGGTGTGCCGTTTTGAGATCGTGTTCAACAACGACTACGAAAACCGCTATACCTATAATCTCAACCGCAACTTCATAAAGCCGCTGAAAAAGGTAAACGGCTGGGAGCTTTATGAGATCCCGTTCCGCACAGGAGATAACGAGTACACTCAGTTCAAGTTCATCGCGCAGAGAGCCTACATGACGGTGCTCAACGCAAAGGACGTATCCGAGTACGCAGATCTTCAGGACACAGTTGATCCGTATGAGCAGTATCGCCCGCAGCGCCATAACATCATATTTGCAGATGGCTGGCCTACAAACACAGGTTACAGCACCGTTCGTCTTGAACAGCAGTATGGCAATAAGCAGCAAAACGGCAATAACAGCACACCGCAAAACGATCAGCCCACGGGTTTTGTTCCGCCGAAAGGCTTCCCGTTTGAAGTGCCGCAGGGCTTTCCGTTCAGCTACGCAAACACGAACGACGCATCGGACTCTATATCCCAATCCATAGCAGGCTCGCTTGAATCATTGAGGAACTTTGATTTCGACGAGTTAGGAGAATCAATAAGAGCCTCACTTGCGGGCAATCCCAACCTCTCCCCCAACGAAATAGAGGAGATCGTTTCGGACAGCTTAGAAAGCGCGCAGAGCTCGATAGCAGATGCTATTGATGAACTGAACAACGCTCTTGAAGAGCTTCAGGATACGCTGAGTGATATGCAGGATTAAATCCATCACAACATAAAATTCGCCCCTGTTTTTGCAGGGGCGATGATTTTTTATAGCAATGATAGACTATCGTCAATTTATAAAATAACGCGACGTTTTTGTGCAATTTCAATATATTTTAATAAAGCTCCAGTGCTGCTATTGACAAATTCAGCAAACGGTGCTATGATATTATTACAAAATATAGACTTCATCATCTCAGGAGGTTATGGATATGGCTGAATCACGTGTTTTCGCTAAAGTCGGCGGAGTTACTATCGACGGACTCGGAAGAAGCGTTCAGAATTTTTTGCGTAATATGTCGCTGACAGTTCAGGGCGGCAGAGCCGGCCAGGGATATGTCGTTCAGGCTAAATCCGATGACGGCTGGCGCAATATTTCAGGTACAGCAAGCGCCATCGAGGTGCAGATCTCCGATATCGGCACAGGTATTCTTGTTAACGTAGGAAACGGACAGTGGACAGATAAGATCGGTGCGGCAACACTGGGTTGGTTTGTGTTTGCGCCCCTTGCAGTGACTGCTATCGTCGGTACAGTCAAGCAAAAGCAGCTCCCCGCGCGTATCTTCGAGCACGTTGAGCGTTATGTCGCTTCGGGCGGTCAGGACCTTTACCTCGGTACAGATTTCACCAATCCCTCTGCAGGAATGTGTGTCTGCCCGAAATGTAAAGCCGAAAACCCCATCGGTCTTACATACTGCGGAACCTGCGGCGCTCCGCTGAGCGCTACCTGCAACAAATGCGGCGGCAAGGTCCCCCACGGAACAAGATTCTGCAATCACTGTGGCGCTGATATGTTTGCTCTTCCCACTATCTCTTGTGCAAAGTGCGGCAACAGCCTGCCTGTGACAGCGCACTTCTGCGACAAGTGCGGCACAAAGGTCGAGCTTGAAACCAAAAACAACGAGCCTGCTCCCGAAGCAGCTCCCGAGCCTGAAAAGGAAGCAATAGTATGCGGCGGCTGCGGTACAGAACTTGCGGAAGGTGATATATTCTGCTCGAAGTGTGGCGAAAAGTACGAAAAACCCGCGACTGAAAAGATCTGCCCCGACTGCGAGGCTGTTCTGAAGCCCGATGTAGCTTTCTGCTCAAAGTGCGGACACAGATTTTAATATGTAATGATACAAAGCCCTTGCTGAATAGCAAGGGCTTTTTGTTTTAGTCTTTCTTTATCACCGCAAAACAGCAAGGAACTCTTCCGCGGATAAGCTTTGCTCTGACCTCTCCGCAGCCGCAATCCTGAAGCAGCTTTTTGTAGCTCGTTGCAGTGTAATCCTTGGCAGGGCTGAAGCCGACCTTCTTGTAAAGCTCAACGAGCATCGGCTTGTTGCTGTTTACATAGGTGGGAAGTATCAGCAATCCGCCTTTTTTTGTTACCCTGCAAAGCTCTTTAATTGCTCCCTTGGGATTTTCCAGCAGATGAAGCACGTTTCCTGCCATTACCACATCATAGGTCTCGTTTTCGTCAGCGAGATCAAAGATGTTGCGCGCCTCAAAGCTGATGTTCTCTATGCCCTGCGCTTTAGCTTTAGACTTTGCCTTGTCCAGCATAGGCAGCGAAAGGTCTGTGCAGACCACCTGCTGTGCCTTTTTTTCCGCTGCAAAGGAAAGCTGCCCCGTTCCTGCTGCTGTGTCAAGCACCAGCGCACCCTCGGGAATAAGCCCCTCCACAAGCTCCAGCATTTCCTTATATACCTTACCGTTTATAGCCTGCGTAATATCATAAACTCCTGCCACCTTATCCCAGAATTCCATAGCTGTTCCTCCTTATCAATATATCGCAATAAATATTTTCTTTCCGTTGTCAAGCACCGCCATACGTACCTTGTCACCCTTTTTCACGCCGCCGCGTACCGCCGCGACACTTTCTTTGCTGCAAAGCTCGACAAGATTTCCGCCGAGGTCCAGTATCACACCATACGCAGGCGTTGATACACACATCATTGCAGTGACTTCGGGTATC
>JAZNWG010000117.1:0-3927 GCA_045593225.1 Oscillospiraceae bacterium | reverse complement strand
CACTGCGAGTCGAACGTTTGCCTCCACAAAAATCAAAAAGTGCCTTTCGGTATTCTGGCTTTTTGTTGGTGCTTTACCAATGAGTCTATGCTTAATCCTGACAGGGTCGCATACCCGCGAACGTGAGCGGTTTTTGCGCAGCAAAAACGCAGTGCCTTAAGGGCACTGCGAGCCGAGCGTTTGCATCCACAAAAATCAAAAAGTGCCTTTCGGCACTTTTGATTTTTTTGGTTGGGATGGCGGGATTTGAACCCACGAGATGACGGAGTCAAAGTCCGTTGCCTTACCGCTTGGCTACATCCCAGAATATAAATAAATATCGAAAAAGGCACAGGGTCTAGCCTATGCCTTTTTCTATGTGGGGTGGGTAGTGGGAATCGAACCCACGATCTTCGGGACCACAATCCGACGCTTTAACCAACTAAGCCATACCCACCATGTATGGCACGCCATAAAGGATTCGAACCTTTGACCTACCGCTTAGAAGGCGGTTGCTCTATCCAGCTGAGCTAATGGCGCATAGCCCATAAGCGCGTAAGCGCTTGGAGCGGGTGATGGGAATCGAACCCACGCGACCAGCTTGGAAGGCTGGAATTCTACCATTGAACTACACCCGCAAAAGTAGTCGCGTTGCATAACGCTTAATTATTATAACACTAACCTTTGATTTTGTCAAGGGGTTTGGGAAAATATTTTTCAGAATAGTGTTTTATTGCCTGAAGATTACAATTCGGTTACAGCATGGTTACAGAAAAGTTACAATGTGATTACGATTCGGTTACAGTTTCTGAAAGTCTATTGACAGCGCGGTTTTTCGGTGCTACAATCAAGTCAGAGGCAAGGGGAAAGAGGTGTGGAGCATGAAAAAACGCAGGCTGTTCTGCGAATTGTCGCCGATGTGCTATAAGATATCGCTGAAAAAGGAATACCTGCGCCGCGACCTGCACGACCTCGTTTCAAAGGAGCATTTTGCAGATGAGCTTAATACCCTGCCTCTCCCCGCGCTCGTTAAAGCCCACAGCTCGCCCATAATGCGAAAGCTCCACGGCGTTGACCCCACTCTGCAGAAGAACAAGCGCAACAACCTCGCTCTTGCTGTTTCGAAAATAAACGGTCTTGTGATACAGCCTGATGAATCCTTTTCGTTCTGGAGGCTGGTAGGTGAGCCGACCGAAAAGCGCGGCTACACCGAGGGCCTTGTTATAGATAAAGGTAAGCTAACGCGCGGTGTCGGCGGAGGGCTGTGCCAGCTCGCGAATCTCATACACTGGCTGGTGCTTAACAGTCCGCTCACCGTGACGGAGCTTCACCACCACTCGGACGCGCTGTTTCCCGACAGCGGCAGACGCGTACCGTTCGGTACGGGAACCAGCGTGTTCTATAAAAATGTTGACTACCGCTTCAAAAACACCACCGACCGCCCTGTGCAGCTGCTTTTGTGGCTTTCCGATACCGAGCTTTTCGGAGAGCTGCGATCTTCCGAGCCTTTCCCGTATGTATACCGCATAACGGAGGAGAATTACGGCTACATAGAGGAGGACGGCGAGTTCTACAGAGTGAGCAGGGTATACAGGCTTACTCTGGACAGGGCGAGAAGCATCGTCCGACGCGAGCTGATACTAGACAATCACTCAAAGGTCTTGTACGACCGCTCGCTCATTCCCAATCATCAGATAATCACCCCTCGGCTGCGAAAGCTACCGGAAGCGCGCAGCTAGTTGACATATAGTCCTTCTACCGCCCTTTGAGCTTGCTCGGAGGGCGGCTCTTTTTGCAATCCAAACTTGCAAATGCAGCTTTTTGTTTTAATGGTGCGCCCTCGCTGTCATTTTGGAGCGGCATTTTCTTCGATTTCAGTGTTTTTTTCGCCAAATTGCGAAAGATTTTCACAAACTACTTGCAAAAATCCTGCAAAAGGTGTATGATATGTATATCATTTGTAAGTAAAGAAAGAGGACGTAATATATGAAAGACGATCTGCTGCTTCGCATTAATGAGATGATGCCTGAGTTTTCAAAGGGCCAGAAGCTTATCGCAAATTATATACTGGAGCACTACGAGAAGGCTGCGTACATGACCGCGCTGAAGCTCGGCAATACCGTAAACGTCAGCGAGTCCACTGTTGTGCGCTTTGCGAACAAGCTGGATTTTGAGGGCTATCCGCAGCTTCAGAGGTCACTCCAGAGCCATATAAAGAACCGCCTTACCTCGCTTCAGCGCATGGACGTTACGCGAAACAGGATAGGCGACCTCAGCACCGTTGAGGGCGTTCTGGGTCAGGATATCGACAAGATACGCCGCACTATCGAGGCTGTAAGCCCCGAGGCGTTTGAAAAGGCTGTGGATACTATCTGCTCTGCGAAGAATATCTATATTCAGGGCGCGATGAGCAGCGGCATACTCGCAAATTTCATGCATTACTACCTGCGCCTTATATTTGATAACGTAAGCCATATCGGCGCTGTAGGCACTAATGAGCTGTATCAGCAGATGGTGCATATCGGTGAGGGCGACGTGCTTATCGCGATGAGCTTTCCGCGCTATGCAAAGAGCACTATCGAGGCGTGCAGATTTGCGAGCGAGAGCGGCGCGAAGATAGTTGCGATAACAGACAGCGAGAGCTCGCCGCTGGTGCAGTATGCGGACTGTCCGCTGTATGCGTACTCCGATATGGTGTCGTTCGTTGACAGCTTAGTTGCACCGATGAGCCTTATAAATGCGCTTATCGTGGGTGCGTCCGACCGCAACAGGGAGAGCGTAGAGAAGAGCTTCAACAAGCTTGAAAAGCTGTGGGAGCGCGGCGAGGTCTACAAGAAAGATGTATGATGTACTGATTATAGGCGGCGGCGCGGCAGGAATGCTGTGCGCCGTTACTGCCGCTAAAAACGGCGCGAAGGTCGCGATACTTGAGCGAAACGACCGCCTTGGCAAAAAGCTTGCGATAACGGGCAAGGGTCGCTGCAATGTCTGCAACAACAGCGACAACGAGACTATAATGAAGAACATACCCCGCAACGCGCGCTTCCTTTACAGCGCGCTTTCTCAGTTTTCGGCAGCGGACGTTATGGAGCTTTTCGAGAGCCTCGGAGTGCCGCTCAAAACAGAGCGCGGCAACCGCGTTTTTCCGCAGTCTGACAAGGCCTTTGATGTGGTTCAGGCACTGAAAAAGGAGATATCGCGGCTTAAGGTCGAGGTCATCTACGAGCAGTGTACAGCGCTCATCATAGAGGACGGTGTGTGCCTCGGCGCAAGGACAAAAAAGCGCGAGGTGAGAGCAAACGCGATTGTCCTTGCAACAGGCGGAAAGTCCTATCCGCTGACAGGCTCGGACGGCTTCGGATATACTCTGGCACAGCAGGCGGGGCATACGATAATTCCGCCTGAGCCATCGCTGTCCGCAATGGTGACAAAGGAAAAGCCGCTTGAAGCCGCAGGGCTTAATCTTCGTAATATCTCTATGAAGCTTTTTGACGGTGAAAAGTGCATCTATGAGGACTTCGGCGAGCTTTATTTCATGAACTACGGTATTTCGGGCCCGACTGTGCTTAGCGCCTCGGCGCATATCCCGAAGATGGAGCGTGGGCGCTACTCGGTGAAGGTTGACCTGAAGCCTGCGCTGACCGAGAAGCAGCTTGACGCACGAATCCTGCGCGACTTTGATGAGCGCAGGGGACAGCGCTTCGCGGACAGTCTGAGAGGGCTTCTCCCCGCGCAGCTGGTGCCGATGATAGTCAGAAACAGCGGTATAGCCCCCGATAAAAAGGTGGACGAGATATCCAAGGCGGAGCGCGGAGCGCTTTTAAAGGCACTCAAGGAGCTGAGCTTTGAGATAGCTGAATTCCGCCCTATCGACGAGGCTATAATCACGCGCGGCGGCATTTCGGTTAAGGAGATAAGCCCGAAAACGATGGAGTCAAAGCTGTGCAG
>JAZNWG010000116.1:0-6516 GCA_045593225.1 Oscillospiraceae bacterium | reverse complement strand
CACTCAAGGAGCTGAGCTTTGAGATAGCTGAATTCCGCCCTATCGACGAGGCTATAATCACGCGCGGCGGCATTTCGGTTAAGGAGATAAGCCCGAAAACGATGGAGTCAAAGCTGTGCAGCGGGCTTTATTTCGCAGGCGAGATAATAGACTGCGATGCCTACACAGGCGGCTTTAACCTGCAGATAGCGTTCTCAACAGGCTATGCAGCAGCTGTGGCGGCATTCTGACAGATTTATTTGCATGTTACGTTTTGGCGATCTGCTCGTATAAACAGGCAAAGGCCATAAAACAACTTATCAGAATTTTTATGAGGTGAATATCATGCCGATCATCAACTTAAGCGAATATTACAATGAAGAGCATACTAAGACCATAAATGAGGCGCTTGCGAAACCTATGTTTTCCTGGCAGGAGTCGCTTATATATCGTCAGCTCATAGAGGAAAACCGCGAGTATTCGGGCTTTAACATGAACAGAGTGATATCTAATGCAGAGGCGCATCTCAGCGGTGCATTCAGATTTGTACTCGGCAAAGAGGTCGCATTTGAAGATGTTACTGTCGATGATGTAAGGACTCTCGCCGATCGCTTTATGATGAATGGCGAGCGTTATCCTACACGCGGCGAGGATATTCATGATAAGAATTTCAAAAACGTGCTTTATGAGATCTCCATGCTCACAACGGTAAGCTTGTATCCCAGAAGTGACTTTCCCCGCGTTGGATTTCTTGATGCACAGAATGAGCCGCTGGCGATCTATCCCGATAGCCGCCTACCAAAGGAGCCCGATTTTGTTGCAGAGCCGAAGGCGCCCGGCAGATTCAAGACCTTTATGCATGAGAAGTTCAATCTTTACAAGAACACCTTTGCAAAATACGAAGCCGACCTTAAGAAGTACAACAAATATATCTCTAAAAAAACTACTTACGACAATGACCGTAATACGGCCGAAAATGTAGTAAACAAGAACAAAGAGCAGGGCGTGGAGCTGTGGAACGCTGTAAGAAAAGAGCTCGCCGGCGAGAATGTCGTTGAAAACAATAAATCAAGACAGCTGGATCACAGTATCTCTGAAGAGATCAACAACTCCGTTGGTTCGGTCACTCGCGTAGTTGAGCCCTCGGCTTCCGTTGAAAAAGTGAAGGAAAACAACTGATAGTTACCGCAAACAAAAAGAGCAGAAATTTTTCTGCTCTTTTTTTATTTTTTTAAAATAAACCGTTACGTTTCCGTTTTACGCGCGTATATACTTTAAAGCAACATATCCTATAAGTGTTTATATCACCCGAAATTTAACATGAGGTAACCATCATGCCAATATATAATTCGACCGATAGCTATTATGGCGACAGGGCTGATCTGGTAAAACGTACTTTCAATGATATAGTATACACGATCGAGGACGCGAGAGCATTCCATGAGTGCGCTGTTGAGAACGAGCCGTTTCCGATCCCGAGACCCAGAGCTGTAAGCCATGCGAATATCCATCTGGCAGGCTTGTTCTGTGAGATGACAAACGAGGACGGTCTGACTGTTGACAATGTTACAGTCGATAATGTCAAAGCGATCGCCGAGCGTTTTTCGGTAAATGGCAATCGTTATGATATCCGCGGAAATGATATCAATGAGAATAATTACAAGAATGTGCTTTTTGATATCTCGCTGAAAACATCTATGGCACTGTGCGGTCACCCGAATGCCCCGAGAGTAGGAATGCTGAACGCCGAGAACGAGCCGCTTCTGATAAGCTCCGAGGCTTTTGCTCCCGAGCCTCCTGCAGAGGTGAAAGAGCCGAAGCGCCCCAATGCGTTCAAGCGTTTTATGAACAGGGCTTTTGGAAGATACAAGGAGTCTTTTGATGCTTATAACGCTGACCTGAAAGCGTATAATGAGTATAAGAAGGAGCTTGACGCTTATAATCAGCGTTCCGAGCTGTACGAGGCTCATGCTAAGGAAAACGAGGCAATGAGCAAGGCACTCAAGCAGGCTTATGATAAGGAGAACAGCGCAGACACCGCGAGTGTAAGACAGCACGACCGGACGTTCAGCGACGAGTTGAGCGGCAAGAGCCTTGGAACCACTGCAGCCGTTAAGGAAGCACCAAAGCTCGAAAAAACAATGGAGAATTACTGAAATATAAAGGAGCAGGCGCTTTTGCTACTTTTATTTGCTGTTGCGTTTTCTCCTGGCGTGCGTATAAAAAAACAGAAATCCCAAAATTAAATATGAGGTAAGAGTTATGTTATCAGTTAATTCAAATGAGCTTTATAATGAAGAGACTGCTGATCTCGTGAGAGGCGTATTTGATCATGCGCATATAGTATCAGGCCCCGATGTGTACGCAAAGATGTATCATCAGGGCGCACTGGAATATAAATCTGACTGGGATTACGATTATACGACAAAGCAGCATATAAACGCACATCTCGGCGGTATTTTCGGAAAAATACTGGATAAAGACGGACTCAGCACTGATAATTTATCTGTTGAGGACGTAAGGGGTATCGCTGACCGCTTCTGGGTAGGCGGCAGCCGATATGATATCCGCGGCGATATGATAAACGAGAATAACTACAAGAACGTTATTTCGGAGATCGCACTGCAGACATCGATGAGCTTTTCGGGTCACGTCAAGGGTCAGGAGGTAGGCTTCCTTGATGTTAATAAAATGCCGTTTGAGTTCAAGCTTGACGCATTTAGTCCGAAGGAGCCCGAGGAGGTTCCCGTTCCTAAGAAGCCCGGCATCTTCAAGAGAGTCATGAATAAGGTCTTTGGCAGATTTCAGTCGGATTTCGATACCTATGAAAAGAATGTGAAAGCGCGTGAGGCTTATGAGGCGAAGAAGGAAGCCTATGACGATCTGTGCGATGGCTTCAAGGGCCGTTCCGGCAAAAACCTCGACGCGACTATCAAGCTCCATGCGGAAAACGGAAGGGAATATTTTGAAAAGCAGAAGCTCAGCTTTAATGATATGACCGCATCAAACGAAAAGACTACCACTATGGTAAAGGATGAGGCTGTAAAGGAAAAGGTATCCGAGCTGTGATCGGATCTTGTTAAAAAGGTGCAGAAATGATGTGCACACATATACGAATTTTCGATCCCGCCGTTTTGCGACTGCGGGATCAATTGTTTCTTATGAAAGGCGGAATTACCCATAGGGGTTCCTTATGCGCCTTTTTTGCTGTTACATTTTGGAGTGTACTTCGTATAAATAGTCAGAAAAGCAAAAACAAAAAATTATGAGGTGGTAAATATGATAAATCTTATGTCCAAATTGTTATACGATGAGAACGACGCAAAGAAGGTCAGAGATCTCATTACTCACGGCAGCAATTCCCCGAAAAATCTGTCAGGCCTGTGCGATGCGATCTATTCGCAGCTTACAGACAAACAGTATGGCGTGTCAAATCATAAGCCGTACAATGTTCAGGCGATCCCCAGAGACTTTGTTACACACGCAAATATGCATCTGAAGGGTGTGTTCAGCGAGCTGTTGGGCAGAGATGATGTGACTCTTGATAATATCACTGAGAATGAGGTAGAACTGCTCGCGAAGAACACTTACTTCGACGGTAAAAATTTAGACTTTCACAGAGATCGCCCAGATGTGTTCGGCGATAATTACAAGGTGATCGCAGCCGTGATCGGTATGAAGACCTCGCTCAGCATTTCGGGATACGAGAATGGCCCTGTTATGGCGATGTTAGACAGAGAGCAGAAGCCGGTTGCTATGGATATCGCAGCATTCACATTCCCCGAGAGAGAGCCTGTCCCTCCCCAGCGCCCCGGAATCTTTAAGCGCATTCTCCACAAGGTGTTCAATGCGTACAAGGATACGTTCACTGCTTACTATCGTGATCTCAAGAATTATGACGATACGCTTCATTTGTACAATCAAGGTGTTGAGACGAACGGCAATAATAAGATGTACGATCGTTATGATGAAAACAATATGTCAAGTATTAACATCTCGGATAGGCTGCTTGGCGTAGAGAACGAGGCAACCAACACAAGACAGCCTGACCGCACATTCCAGAACGAGATCAACAATCCAACTCTCCGAACAACACCCGCTGTTGAGGAAAGCAACAAGATAGAGAGAACTATGGAAAACAACTAAACCTTAAATAAAGGAGCAGGATTTTCTGCTCCTTTTGTATTTTTTTAGCAAACCCCTTGACAACAGGGGAAATATAGGATATAATATGTTCTAATGAAATATCACTGTAATGTTTTAAAGCGTTCTCGGTGATCGGGGTATTCTTTTCGCGATACCCTTTGGGAAGATGAGTTTTGGCAGAGTCTTTCCCAGCAATTATCACGCAGCCTGAGGCTGCATTATTGATTGAGTTAAAAGCTCAAATTTTATAAGTTGGTTACTTCATAACCGCAATTGCGCTTTCGGCGCAGACTTGTGAAACGGTCAATAAGAGAGTAGTAAAAGTTTAATTACTTAGTGAATTGCTATATAGACTCTGATAAACCCGAATCTTACCCTGTACGCGGTATACTGCGCTTTTGGCGGTATTCTGCATTTATTTGGATAAGTGTAACAAGCTGTGTTTTGCGCACAGCTTTTATTTTTTTACGGGAGATTTTTATGGAGCGTTTAGATCAGAACAGAGCGCCTATCTACGAGGCGCTGCAGCAATTCCGACAGATGCGCGTGGTGCCGTTTGACGTGCCGGGACATAAGCGCGGCAGAGGCAATCAGGAGCTTACCGACTTCCTCGGTCAGCAGTGCGTGTCGGTGGACGTAAACAGCATGAAGCCGCTGGATAACCTGTGCCACCCCGTATCGGTGATACGCGAGGCCGAGCAGCTTGCGGCAGAAGCATTCGGCGCGGCCGAGGCTTTCCTCATGGTCGGCGGCACGACAAGCTCGGTGCAGAGCATGGTGCTTACCGCCTGCAAGCGCGGCGACGAGATAATACTCCCCAGAAACGTGCACAGAAGCGTCATCAACGCGCTTATCCTGTGCGGCGCGGTGCCTGTTTACGTAAACCCCGAGGTGGACCACAGGCTCGGAATCTCGCTGGGCATGAAGCGCGAGCAGGTGGAGCAGGCGATAAAGGAGCACCCAAATGCCGTTGCGGTGCTTGTAAACAATCCTACATACTACGGAATATGCTCCGATCTTCGCGCTATCGTGAAGCTTGCGCACGAGCACGGTATGCTGTGCCTTGCTGACGAGGCTCACGGAACGCATTTCTACTTCGGCGATGACCTGCCTGTATCTGCTATGGCGGCAGGCGCGGACATGGCGAGCGTTTCCATGCACAAGAGCGGCGGCAGCCTCACACAGTCAAGCTTCCTGCTTGCAGGTCCGAATGTCAACGCAGGCTATGTAAGACAGATAATAAACCTCACGCAGACCACCTCCGCAAGCTATCTTCTTATGTCAAGCCTTGATATCTCGCGCAGAAATCTTGCACTAAGGGGCAAGGAGATATTTGCAAAGGTGCGCGAGATATCGGAGTACGCAAGGGCGGAGATAAATTCGATCGAGGGCTACTACGCTTTCGGCAGGGAGATGATAAACGGCGACTCGGTGTACGATTTCGACCCGATAAAGCTGAGCGTGCACACGCTGGACATCGGTCTTGCGGGCATTGAGGTATACGATATGCTGCGCGACGATTATGACATACAGATAGAGTTCGGTGATATCGGAAATATCCTCGCATACCTGTCCATCGGCGACAGAATGCAGGAGGTCGAGCGCCTTGTAAGCGCGCTTGCTGATATCAGACGCTGCTGCAAGCGCGACAAGACGGGCATGCTCAGTCAGGAGTACATACCGCCGCAGGTAGTCGCAAGCCCGCAGGAGAGCTTCTACGCCGACAAGGAGAGCCTGCCCATAATGGAGACAGAGGGCAGAGTCTGCAGCGAGTTTGTAATGTGCTATCCCCCGGGAATACCGATACTCGCACCGGGCGAGCGCATAACCGCGGATATCCTGCGATACATCAAGTATGCAAAGGAAAAGGGCTGCAGCATGACAGGCCCCGAGGACGCGGAGATAGAGTATCTTAATGTATTGAAATAAAGGAGAAAAGAATGGATCTTTGGTTCAGTGAAAAGCACACTCCCGATGTGAAGCTTAGTATCCGCATCGAAAAGCAGCTTTTTTCTAAGCAGAGCGACTACCAGCGTATTGATGTGTTTGAGAGCCGCGAGTTCGGCAGGGTGCTGTCGCTTGACGGCAATATAATGCTTACGGAGCGCGACGAGTTCATCTATAACGAGATGATAGTGCACGTTCCCATGGCGGTGCATAAGGGCATAAAAAAGGTGCTTGTTATAGGTGCAGGCGACGGCGGCGTTGTAAAGGAGCTTACCCGCTACGAGCGTATAACCCACATAGACCTTGTTGAGATGGACGAGATGGTGGTGGAGGCTTGCAGACAGTACATACCTGCCAATGCGTGCAGGCTTGACGACGAGCGCGTACATATCCACTACGAGAACGCGCTGAAATATATCCGCTACTGCGAGGAGGAGTACGACC
>JAZNWG010000115.1:0-3922 GCA_045593225.1 Oscillospiraceae bacterium | reverse complement strand
TGGGGCGTTTCCGCAATTATCGGGATACTCGCTATATTTGCGCCCTCGGGACTTGGTGTGCGTGAGGGTATAATCGTCGCAGGGCTTATGCTTATAATGCCGCAGAATGAGGCTGTCGTGATATCCGTTGTATCGCGCCTGTGGCAGACCATTCCTGAGCTGCTGCTCGTTCTCGGAGCCTTTGTCTACTCGCGCATAAGAAAGATGAGCAGGATAAAAACAAAATGAGAATAACCCTTGCATTTTTTACATCAGTGTTGTATAATAGTGCTGTTAGGTAATAACAACACTATTTGTAAAGTAAAATAGCTTGTAAAGTTAAGAAAGGAATACCCCTATGAAAAAGCTTTTATCTGCTATCTTAGCAGCAACTATGCTGCTTTCGCTTGCAGGCTGCTCGGGCTCGGAAAACACTTCTGCAACAAGCGGTGGCGAGACCTCTACATCTGCGACAGATAATATTTCCGCGGCTGACAGCAGCTCTTCTGCCGACGCAGGCTCAACTGCTCCCACAGACACCGAGCTGCCCATCCTCTCAAATCCCGTAAAGATGACAGAGGAGGGCGACATAGACATGACCGTCGCTCTTCAGTATGAGACTGATTTTGACGCGCTGATTGAATCCTTCAACGCAAAGGAGATCGACCCCTCAAAGCCTGTTTCCGAAAACTCCAACGAGGCTACTCTCGGCGTGTTCAATTACCTGCGCAGCATCTACGGCAAGCAGATGATCTCCGCACAGCAGATGATGGGAAATCAGTGCTACGAGGATATCGTATACTACAACGCAACAGGCGATCTGCCTGCAATGAAGGGATATGACTTCATCTTCTGCGTAGGCTCCGCCATTGATGACAGCATGGTGGACGAGGCCATCGAATGGTACAAGGAGAGCGGCGGCCTTGCGTGCTTCACATGGCACTGGAACGTTCCCCGCGATATCGACAAGCCTGACAACGGTACCGCATTCTATCAGGAAGACATCACAAACTTCAGCGCACTGAATGCCGTTACCCCCGGCACCAAGGAGTACGAGCAGGTCATTCACGACATTGACGTTGTGGCTTCCAAGATCCAGCGTATGGAGAGCGAGGGCATGACCATAATCTTCCGTCCCCTTCACGAAGCAAGCGGCAAGTGGTTCTGGTGGGGCATGATGGACAAGGATTATGTAAATAACGAGATATTCCAGAAGCTGTGGTACATGATCTACGACAGAATGGAGAACTACCACAAGCTTACAAACATCATCTGGGCATGGAACGGACAGTCAACCTTCTGTGCTATCCATCCCAACTCCTACGATATCGTAGGTATCGACTACTATGCAAACAGCGAGGATCACACCGCATGCGTAGCCCAGTACGAAAACACCCAGAGTTTCAACGAAGCGTGCTATACAAAGTACCTCGGTGATGACTATGTTCTTGACGAAGAGCCTTATGAGGGCAAAATGCTCGCGCTGACAGAGTGCGGCTATATCCCTGATCCTCAGCAGTGCGCCGACACAGGCTGTATGTGGCTGTACTACATGATCTGGAACGGCGATTTCGTGTATGAGTCCAGCGGCGGCGGAGCTCCTATCACAAGCATCGACGGTACACCCAAGCCCAACACCGAGCGTATGACCAACGAAATGCTGGTGGAGTACTTCGGCAATGATGTTATGATAACCTACCGCGATCTGCCCGCAGAATATCTTGAGGGCAAGGATATTCCTCAGGGTATCAAGACCTGGGAATACTTCAAGATGGATTAACACTTACGCCTCGGGAATATCCCGGGGCGTTTTTGTCAGACGAGAAATTGGATAAATTCCCCTGTAAAACGCACCCTTAAAATTCAAGGGCGCGTTTTTGTATAATGTAACAAAAATATTAGTATATCTTGACGAAAGAGGGCGGAAATGATAAAATATAAATAAGGTTTTTGTGTCGCATTTGTGGCAGAACGGAGGTATGATATGCTTAATCATGAAATATGTGCAGAGCTGTCCGCCGTAGGACTGAATTGCTCGGAAATGATACAAAAATTCATGGACAGCGAGGAAATGTTCCTGAAGTATTTCAAGAAGTTCTTTGAAGCCGCTGACAGCGTTGTGGAGGAGCTTTATGCCGCTATACAGGCAGGCGACCACTCCGCTATCGAGAACAGGGCGCACGCGCTTAAGGGCTTGTCGGGAAACATCGGACTTTACGGAGTTTACGACCCCGCCAGAAACATCGTAGATGAGATAAGAGCAAACAACTTCGGCGGCTACAAGTGGCATTTCGATAAGCTGCAGGCTGCCTACAAAAAAGCAAAGGCTATATCCGAAAAGCTGTAATATAACAGCACACCGTATAAATCAGCATTTAAGCAGCATATGCTTAAAAATATAAAACAACAGAAAGAGGTTTTTATCATGCCACAAGATATTATTAACATTCTTATCCCTGTCGGCATAGCTCTTGCAGTCATCATCTTCATGTTCGCTGCAGGCTACCGCAAGGCTCCGCCCGATAAGGCATACATCATAAGCGGTCTTCGCAAGAAGCCTAAGATCGCGATCGGTAAGGCAACTGTAAAGCTTCCCTTCTTCGAGCGCTGTGACGTGCTTGAACTCGCGCTGATGTCCGTTGACGTTAAGACGGCACAGGCAGTTCCCACCGCAGACTACATCAACATATCCGTTGACGCAGTAGTAAACGTAAAGATCTCCCCCGAGCCCGATATCATTCTCAGAGCTCAGCAGAACTTCCTTAACAAGGACGTTGGCTACATAACAAAGGTTGCACGCGAGGTGCTTGAGGGTAACATGCGTGAGATCGTTGGTCAGATGCGCCTTGAGGAAATGGTATCCAACCGTCAGGCATTCGCTGATAAGGTCAAGATGAACGCAGACCCCGACCTTCGTGCAATGGGTCTTGAGATCGTATCCTTCAACGTGCAGAACTTCGTTGACGACAACGGTATCATCAATGATATGGGTATCGACAACACCATGCAGATCAAGAAAAAGGCTGCTATCTCCAAGGCAGAGGCTGAAAGAGATATCAAGATCGCACAGGCTGAGGCTAACCGCAAGGCTAACGACGCACGTGTTGACTCTGAAACCGCTATCGCAGAGCGCGAGAACGAGCTTGCTATCAAGCAGGCTGAGCTGAAGCGCGCCGCTGATATCAAGCAGGCTGAGGCTGACGCAGCATATACGATCCAGCAGGAAGAGCAGCGTAAGACGATCGAGATCACGACCGCTAACGCAAACCTCGCTCGTCAGGAGCGCGAGGTAGAGATCAAGGCTAAGGAAGCTGAGATCAAGGAGCGCGCACTGGAAGCTGAAGTTAAGAAGACTGCTGAGGCTAACAAGTACGCTGCACAGCAGAAGGCTGACGCAGAGCTGTACACCATTCAGCGTAATGCAGAGGCTAAGAAGTATGAGGATATCCAGAACGCAGAGGCTGAACTGGAGATCAAGAAGAACGAGGCTGCTGCTATCCTCGTAACCGCACAGAACGAGGCTGCCGCTGAAAAGGCAAGAGCAGAGGCTGCCCGCTTCGCTGCCGAGCAGGAGGCTGAGGGTATCCGTGCTAAGGGTCTCGCAGAGGCTGAGGCTGTTCGCGCAAAGGCACTCGCTGAGGCTGAGGGTCTTGATAAGAAGGCGGAGGCTATGAAGAAGATGGAAGAGGCCGCTGTGCTTCAGATGTACTTCGAGCAGATGCCTGCAGTTGCACAGGCTATCGCAAAGCCTCTGGAGAACGTGGACAGCATTACAATGTACGGCGACGGCAATACTTCAAAGCTTGTAAAGGACATCACAGAAGCTACAACACAGGCTTCCGCAGGTCTGCTTGACGGTCTCGGAATCGACCCCAAGACAATGGTAAGCAGCTTTGTAACAGGTAAGGCTATGGCAGCAGGTATCAATACCGAGGCCCCTGTT
>JAZNWG010000114.1:0-6639 GCA_045593225.1 Oscillospiraceae bacterium | reverse complement strand
GCATCGACATTCCTGTATGCGGAGCAGAAAACTATCCTTGCTTTCGCAGAATTTACAAGCCCGCTCTGACGGGGAATACCGAATTTTTCGGGGAAGTCGCTTTCAATATGAGCTATAACCTTAAGTTCCATAAACACCTTTAATTTTCTATAAGATCTCTGATAGTCTTTTCGACAAGCCTAACTTCATCAACGAATTCGCTTGCTGACACGCGTATTCCACCACTGCCCATGATAATTAGCTGTTCAACATTATCCGAGGTAGCAACTCTCACGCGATGATCCTTGCCGAGCTTGTGAGCCACCTTTTCAATATACATATCAGCAGTTTCGGCTTCCTTTGTGTAGACAACATCGATTCCGCCTATTTTTTCGATCTCGCGATGGTTGCCCTTGACTTTATACGCATCAAATACAAGTATAAGATTGCACTGCCTGAAACCCTGATAATTGCAGAGGATATTTATAAGCGAGTTCCTTGCAAGATCGAGATTATCCTTAGCCTGTTTTTTCAGTTCGTCCCACGCAAAGATGATATTATATCCATCTACAAGCAGATACTCAGGTCCTTTGGGCAGGGGAGCAAGCTTCGGTATCTTGGTATGCTGAGGCTGCTTTTCGTTATGCATCGCACGTCTGGGATCACGGTTTATCTTGCCATAGGTACGTTCAAATATCTCCATAAGCTCTTTGTCTGTCGCCATGCGCTGCTTATATTGTGATATCATCTGCTGCTCTGCAATAGCATCGTCATCAAACGGCGAGTTTGTTTCGTCAAAACGTATCCCGCTATCGCAATGCATTCGCGAAGCAGCTTCGTCCCACTTTACCACGACACCTGCACCATGTGAGCAGAAAACACTGTCAGCTGAGTTATCAACATCCGCATCAGGAGAATATCCGATAGATTCGATCACCTCATCAGCGTTATGGCAAGGGAGGAAACCCTTAGATATGAAGCTCATCCTTCCTTTTCCATGCGTGTAATTCAGTATCTCCTTCTGATAATCGCGCATTTTTGCAACAGGTGCGCTACCACTTAGTGTTGTAGTTTGTTCCCCTGTACTCTGTTCTATTTCTGTGCATTCCATACGCTGGAGATCAGTAAGAGCGCGTCCTACGCAATCGTTCGGAACTTCAAGTCTGAAATCATACCACGGCTCAAGGAGTACGGAGCTTGCATTTCTCAGACCGTGTCTCACAGCACGATAAGTAGCCTGACGAAAATCGCCGCCCTCAGTATGCTTAAGATGCGCCTTTCCGGCTACTAAAGTGATCTTCATATCTGTGATCGGTGAGCCTGTAAGAACACCGATGTGAGTTTTCTCCTCCAGATGAGTCAGTATCAACCTCTGCCAGTTTATATCAAGACTATCACGCTGAAGATCAACACAAAACTGAAGTCCGGTGCCCCTCTCAGCAGGCTCCATAAGCAGCTGAACTTCCGCGTAATGTCGCAAGGGTTCATAATGTCCCATACCAAGTACGGAAGCACTGATCGTTTCTTTATAAGCTATACTACCCCGATCAAACTCAACATCAAGCCCAAACTGATCCGAGATCATTGTTTTCAGTATTTCAAGCTGTATCTCGCCCATCAGCTGAAGATGTATCTCCTGCAAGCGTTCATTCCACACGATATGAAGCTGTGGATCCTGTTCTTCAAGCTTTCTTAACTGCGCAAGCACAGTAAGTGCATCGTATTCGGGGCGCAATATTATTTTGTAGGTAAGGACAGGCTCTAGAAGCGGGGCAGAGCCATTGCGCTCAATACCGAGACCTTCGCCCGCATAAGTTTGGGTAAGACCTGTAACAGCACATACACCGCCCGCAGTCATTTCCTCAACAGCGGTGAATTTAACACCCGAATATATGCGTATCTGATTGATCTTTTCCTGCCAATCTGTGCCATCAATAAGACTGCGCACCTTCAAAGAACCGCCAGTCACCTTTAAATGAGTGAGACGATTCCCCTGGTCATCGCGTGTTATTTTATATACTTTTGCGCCAAAGTGTTCAGGATACTCAGGTTGTTTTGTGTAACGGTCAACTATGTTGAGCAGATGATCAACTCCCTGAAGCTTAAGAGCAGAACCAAAGCAGCAGGGAAACACCTCACGCTTCAAGATAGCCTCGACAATATCACATTCATTTATGATACCGCAGTCAAGGAAAGAATTCATCATCGTTTCATTACATTCAGCGAGTTCTTCGTTCGATCCTTCATTTTTATCAAAGCATATGCAACCACTGGAAAGACGCTTTTTCAACTCCTTCACAAGTGATTCCTGTTCAAGAAAGGATATATCCATCTTATTTATAAAGATAAAAGTGGGGATATTGTAACGCACCAGTAGCTGCCAGAGCGTTTCAGTGTGGCTCTGAACACCGTCAGTACCGCTGATCACAAGAATTGCGTAATCCAACACCTGCAAGGTGCGCTCCATCTCAGCAGAGAAATCCACATGTCCCGGAGTGTCCAGAAGCACAAATTCAGTCTCACCGTGATGTACGATAGCTTGTTTTGAAAAAATAGTAATGCCACGGTTTCGCTCCATGCTGTTATTGTCAAGGAAGGCATTACCATGATCAACTCTGCCGAGACTCCTGACATCGCCGCAATGATACAGCAAAGCCTCGGATAAGGTCGTCTTACCCGAGTCAACATGTGCAAGCATTCCGATAACGATACGTTTCATAATAGGTTTCCTTTACTAAAAAAACTGTGCAGGTATATGTATATCTGCACAGTATGTTTTTATTTCTTGCCGGCCTTGTTTAATACAACCGTTGCAATAGCGTAATCCTTACAATGTGAAACCGAAAGATTATATACATAATTTTCACGTTCTGTAAGCATCTTCGCACGACCCTCAGCAATGATGAACGGCGAATCAAGACGGTCACGTAAAACCGTGATATCGTGTGGCGGAACAACTCTGGTTCCGGTACCGATCGCTTTCGCGAACGCAGCCTTGGCACAATAGTTTTCAGCTAACAGGGAAGGGGAGAGATTGTGATTTACTATGTAGCGTATCTCGTCAGCGGAAAAGAATTTTGATAAAAATTTAGGATTTCTTGCTATCTTACGGATTCTCTCGATCTCGATTATAGAAGTTCCAACTCTGATGAAAATGTTATTACTTGGCATTGTTTCTGATCTTTATGCGAAGAGAATTAGGTATCTCCTGCATGATAGCCTCCCGTGTTTTTTCGTTAGGGTTAAATATAAGCATTACCTTACCGTACGAACCATGCTGTGCAACGAGATAATGAGCATTTTTCTCTCCACCTGAAGTTGCGTGAACAGTAGCGTCTGCATTTACGTCAATTTCGCTGGAATAAGGGGCGAAATCTTCAGCGGCGCTAAGATCAAGAGTGATCATTCTCTTGCGTTTACGTCTTCCGATGATCTTGTCAATATCCATCTCGTTGTTCGTAATAATGTACTCATATTCCACATTCATGTTGGAAACCAGCCACACACCGCCGTAAAGAATAAGCAGAACAAGAATGATGAGGCTGTAGACGCCATACACGATCGCAAGCCACATAAGGACTGAAGCAAGCAGTATAGCTGCAAGGGAAATGAGTATTTTTTTTGCTTTATCAGCACCTGTGCTGATCTTTGGAACAAGCTGTTCGGAAAAAGTATCCATGATTGGTCGACTCCTTAGAGAAAATGCTATAAAACCCTCAATTGAGTATTTTAGTTATTATACCATATTCAGCCTCAAAAATCAATAGGATTTATCTATTTCGCATAAATAATTTTTTATTTTCTGTTGAAAACCACTTCCCAGATAAAAAATAAGTGATAATATCTAAATACTATTGCTTTTTTTAATGGAATTTGCTATAATAATAGAGTACGTTTTTACGAAACACAAATGAAAAGGGGTATGATCATGCCTTGTTTTGCAGATAAAAAAAGAATAGTCATTAAAGTCGGTAGCTCCACTCTGGCTTATCCCACAGGACATCTCAATATCAGAAAATGTTATGATCTGATCGAGGTCATGTCGGATATCAAGAATTCGGGCAGGGAAGTAGTTTTTGTCACTTCGGGTGCTCAGGGTGTCGGAGCTGCACGGGCGGGACTTCACCAGAAGCCAACCGATATGCCTTCCAAGCAGGCTTGTGCTGCTATCGGTCAGTCTGAGCTCATGACTTTCTATAGTGAGAATTTCGGCAAATTCAATCACAAGGTAGCTCAGCTGCTGCTTACTCGTGACGTAATCTCTAATTCTGAAAGAAAATTCAATGTCGTAAACACGTTCAATAAGCTTTTTGAAATGGGTGTTATCCCGATCATCAACGCAAACGATGCTGTTTCGATAAAGCAGCTCGATTTTGATGAAAACGATACACTCTCTGCTATTGTAGCATCGCTTTGCGAGGCTGATCTGCTTATCATGCTTACTGATGTTGACGGCTTGTACGACGGAGATCCCAAGCTTCCCCAATCAAAGCTCATCAGCGAGGTTAAATCCATAACTCCTGAAATAATTGCAGTTGCGCAGGGCGCAGGAAGCAATCTCGGCTCGGGTGGTATGCTTACCAAGATCGAAGCTGCAAAGATCGCTACCGAAGCAGGCATTGATACCGTTATTATCAACGGTGATAATCCCCATAAGCTTTATGAGCTTTTCGAGGGCTCAGCTAAATGTACTTATTTTAAGGCTAACGAAATGTGAGGTCATATTATGGAATATATCGAAGAACTGGGTTATAAGGCTAAAAAAGCTGAACCTATGATCACTTCTCTTAAGGTTTCTGAAAAGAACGCTGTACTCACTGAGATATCCAAGCGTCTTCGTGCTAACAGCGCAGCTCTTATCGAGGCTAACGCTCTTGATATCGCTGCTGCTGAGAAGAACGGAATGAGTAAGGCTCTGATAGACCGCCTTACACTTACAGAAGCAAGGATCGAAGCTATGGCTGACGGCGTTGACACTGTAATAGCTTTGCCCGATCCTATCGGTACTGTTATAGGCGGAGGCGAGCTTGTAAACGGGCTCAGAGTTGTTAAAAAGCGTGTACCTATGGGAACTATCGGTATTATTTTTGAGAGCCGTCCCAACGTCACAGTTGACGCTGCTGCACTTTGCTTTAAAGCAGGCAACACTGTTATCCTTCGTGGCGGAAGTGATGCAATAAACTCCAACAAGGCTCTTGTCGAGCTTATGAGAGGTGCGATCAAGGATTGCGGTTATGATGAGAACGCAGTTCAGCTCGTGGAAGACACCTCCAGAGCAGTTGCAAATGCTATGATGAAGCTGAACAAATATATCGATCTCCTTATTCCGCGTGGCGGCGGTGGACTGATTCGTTCCGTAATTGAGAATTCCACAATTCCCGTTATCCAGACAGGCGAGGGTAATTGCCACGTTTATGTTGATGAAAGCGCTGATCTTGATATGGCAGTGAATATCGTCAACAATGCAAAAACTCAGCGTCCTTCTGTGTGCAATGCTATCGAGAATGTACTGGTTCATGAGAAGATCGCAGCGGAGTTTTACGCTAAACTAAAGGCTCTGTGGCAGAACAAGGTTGCTATTATAGGTGACAAGGCTACATCAGAGTATGTTGATGTGGAGAAGATTGCCGAGGAGAGCGACTACGCAACAGAATACCTTGATTACAAGCTTTCCGCTAAGGTCGTTTCCGATATTGATGAAGCAATAGCACATATAAACCGTTTCGGCACAAAGCACAGCGAATGCATCATAACAGCTGATCTGAATAATGCTGAAAAGTTCCAGAAGCAGGTAGATGCCGCTGCCGTTTATGTAAATGCAAGCACACGCTTCACAGACGGCTTTGAATTCGGACTCGGAGCTGAGATCGGAATTTCTACACAGAAGCTCCATGCACGTGGTCCGATGGGTCTTGAAGCTCTCACCACATATAAGTATCTTATAAACGGCGATGGCCAGATAAGAAATTAACCGAAAGGGAATATCTATGGCAAGGAAAAGAAAAGACGCCGCAAGAAAAAAGGATCAGAACGGCGAAAAGGTACTGAACCAGCTGTTCGGTTCACTTGACGACGAAAATGATATTGAAGGCGATATTGCCGAGCTTGGCGGTAACAGTAGCGAAGAAGCCACAGTTGACGTTCCTCAGCCTGTAAAGAAAAAAAGATTTTTCTTTGGCTTTGCGATCTTTGTTATTATAATGGCTATCATCGGCTGTATTTCAACAGTAAGATTTATAGGTAACTTTACTGAACAATTACTCGACAACTCGTCGCTCAAAAATGAATTCGCGCAGTTCATTTTTCCTGTAGTTGTAAATGACATTGCACCCTTTGAAAGTGTTGAAGAGATACCTAACACTTCAAAGATAACCTGTGCTATATGGAATATACTTATCAAGAAAGACACCACTGCCTATGACAGCGAAGGAACCGGTCAGCTTACTATTCCTGAGTATGATGTCACTGCCTCCTGCAAGGAGATCTTCGGTAGCACTGTTTCGCTTGAGCATCAGTCTGTGGGTACAGGTGAGGTACGATTTACTTACGATGAAGAAAGTCATACTTACAATGCAAGCAAAAACATCAGATATCTGACATATGCTCCTATGATAGCAGAAATGACCGAGGAGAATGGCGTATATCATCTTATAGTAGGAT
>JAZNWG010000113.1:0-9245 GCA_045593225.1 Oscillospiraceae bacterium | reverse complement strand
TTACACAGATGATAACAAACTACCTTCAGACTGTTATCGACAATATTGACACTATTGATGCTACCGAGCCTGAGCTGGCTGAGGCTGATGCAATGGGTGCCAAGTATCAGAACGCAGAGATAGTTGTCCCCGGTGACGAGCGCTGCACCGCTATGGGCCTTTTCAAGGAGCACAACATGACCTTCGGTAACTTCGGTATCCCGTGGGTAGCAAAGGTCCCCGGCGGCACTGAGGTAACAGGCGGCCTTGAGTACACTGTAAACGCTAAGAACATCGGTATCCTCTACGGCAAGATGATCTCAAACGGCGGCACGCTCGATGTTTATGTTGATGACGAGCTCATGATGTCTATCAACTGCACATTCCCCGGTGGCTGGGGCAGCTATGTTGAATTTGCAGAGATCGCTTCCTTTGACGAAGCTGGCGAGCACACTGTAAAGCTCGTTCCTCAGCAGTCAGATGACGCTGCGCTGTATTATGTATCCGCTCTTACAATAAGCTAAGGCAACGCCGTATAAATAACAGAATATCCGCCTGATAGCTCGGGCGGATATTTTTAAAAGGAAGTGTTAAAATGAGATTAGCCGCGATAGGTGATATTCATGCAAATCATACCGCTCTTGAAACGGCTCTTCAATGGGTATACTCACACGATATCGACGGCATAGTGTTCCTAGGCGACTATATCACAGACTGCCCATATCCCATGAAAACGGTGGAGCTTCTGCAAAATATCCCGAAGAAATACAAGACCTGGTTCATCAAAGGCAACCGCGAGGACTATCTTATAAACTATCGCAAGGAGCCTGTAGGCTGGTGCTACAGCAGCAAGACGGGAAACCTCCTCTACACTTACGAAAATCTCACTTCCGAGGCGCTGGACTGGCTTGAAGCCATGCCGAGCACGCTCGACATCGACATTTCAGGCTGCGACAGGATATTTGCTATCCACCACCCGCCGTATTACGAATTTCTGCAGAAAGAGCCGCCACTTGATCGGTTACAGCAGACCGTTGCCGATATGACCGCACCAGTTCTGCTTTGCGCACACTCGCACGTACCGGTGGTGTACGAGCAGGGCGATAAGCTCATCGTCAACAGTGGTCCGCTGGGTATGCCAAATCAGAGGGTGACCAACCTGCGCTTTGCGGTGCTGGAATTCACCGACCGCTGGCGTGCCGAAACGATATCCCTGCCTTATGATATAGACGCCGTCTGTGCCGAATTCGAGGAGAGCGGCATAATTGAAAAAGCAAAATTCTGGGCGCTCGGTGTACGCGGAATTATCCGCACAGGCTACGAATATTCCGTTGAGTGTCTGGACGAGCTCCACCGTCTGCTTCAGCAATATCCCGACAAGACCGAGTTTGATGAGGATATGTGGGAAATGGCAGCGAGGAAGATCGGGCTGATATGAAAATTCCCCGCTTCGTAAGAAGCGGGGATATTTTTTATACAAACAATATCCAAGAGACTTTCAACACCACATGAAACAGCATGTGAGCTATCATCGCATACTGTATACCATGCTTGCGGTAAAGGCGTCCGAACACCACTGCACCTGCGCCATTAAGCAGAAAGCACCTGAGCAGCACAAGCGGAGTAATCCCGCCGAACATCATTACCGTAGCAGGCAGATGACCTGCCGCGAAAAGCACCGCAGCAGCAATATTAGCTCCTATCAGAACACCCGTCGGCACACTTTCGCGCTTTTTATAAAACAGCTTCCATACGATAAAAGCAATGAGCGACATCAGGAACAGCCTCATCATCAGCTCTTCGATAACTCCGCCGTATGTAAGCGAGGCTATCCAGTTGGCAGCCGTAGGCTTTTCGACATAGCTTGCGGCAACCTCGGGGATAGCGCCACGAAACACAGCGTACTCCAGCGCCGACACCACCCCCGCAACTATAACAGACAGCCCCAGCGTTATCAGCAGCGGCTTTTTGCTGAGCTTAAAGCTTCTGATAAGTCCAAGCTTCTCTGCCAGAATATAGCCGAAAAAGCCGCAGAATACGGCATAACCGACAGTTTGCGCCGCCATTATTATATTCAGCATATCGCGGCTGCCTATCTGCTCTAAAAGGAGCGCCTGATTTTCAGGAGTTGAGGAATCGAACGAATAAATGCCTGCGAAATAACCGCCGACAATAGCTATCGGAATAAGTATCAGAACGAATATCAGCGGCTTCTTGAATTTTTTAATCATTTTTACTTTCCCCCTTATCATAATACGTTTCTACGCAGAAGCCGTTATGACCGCAATGAATACATTCAAGCCTGCGTGTGTACGGCGTATGCGAAGCGAACATGACCTTTCCAAAGCTCTGTCTGAACACCGAATGACATTCGGGGCAGATGAATGCGATACGGTCTATATACAGCTTCGCCCCAATAAGACCGATAACGATCGCCGCTGCAAATATTGCCACGAAAGGCAGCCATATACCTTTCAATATCCACAGCACAAGTGCTGCGACCTCGAGTATATCCAACGGTATACCTACTGCAGTTATAGCCATACGCAGCCTTCTGAACTTTTTCTTGTTTTTCATAATATGCGCTATGTCGCCAATGGAGTCAACAGAAAACCCCTCAATATTTTTGAGCTCTGACTTCAGCCCGTGGAGCGTTGAAAGCCTATCCTGCCGCTCCTTGAGTTCCTCTTTTAACGACTGCTCCTGCTGCTCGATAAGCATTGAGATAACGTTCTCGGGGTGCTCCTCCTTCAGAAGCGCGCCTATGTCATCAATAGAAAAATCCAGCCCGCGCAGAAAGCATATCACCCTCAGCCTACGCAGGTCCTCGTCCGAATACAGCCTGCGCCCGCCCTCGGACAGCTCGCTCGGGATAAGTATTCCTCTGGCATCGTAATACTGTACCGTACGAACGGTTATCCCGCACAGCTTTGCCATCTCACCTGTTGTGTACATCGACATAGCTTCGACGTCCTTACACCCCTATTCTACAACATTACGCAGCGTAACAAGCAATACCTTACGCAAGGGGATTTTTAAAAAAACTGATATTTCAAAAAAAAGCCGCCTCTTTACGAAGCGGCTTTTATTGTTATTATTTTGCGTAATCCACAGCGCGGCTCTCGCGGATCAGGTTTACCTTGATCTGACCGGGGTACTCCATCTCGCTCTCAATTCGCTTTGCAATATCGCGCGCAAGCACCTTCATGCCGTCATCGCTGATGGACTCGGGCTTGAGCATGATACGAACCTCACGGCCTGCCTGAATAGCAAAGGATTTGTCAACACCGTTGTAGGAGTTACAGATCTCCTCAAGCTTTTCAAGACGCTTGATGTAGTTCTCGTAGTTCTCGCTTCTTGCTGCGGGTCTTGCCGCGCTGATAGCGTCGGCAGCCTGTACAAGCGCTGCAATAACCGTACGGCACTCAACATCGCCGTGGTGAGCCTCGATAGCGTGAATGACCTCGGGGCTTTCCTTGTACTTCTTACATACATCAACACCGATCTGTACATGCGAGCCCTCGATCTCGTGGTCAAGAGCCTTACCGATATCGTGCAGCAGACCTGCTCTTCTTGCAAGCGCGGGATCAACACCAAGCTCGCTTGCCATGATGCCTGCGAGATGTGCAACCTCGATAGAGTGGTTGAGCACGTTCTGTCTGTAAGAGGTTCTGTACTTAAGACGTCCGATAAGACGTACAAGCTCGTGGTTAAGACCGTTTACGTTGGTCTCCATAACGGCACGCTCACCCTCCTGCTTGATACGCAGCTCAACCTCGCGGCGAGCCTTGTCAACAGTTTCCTCAATGCGTGCGGGGTGGATACGACCATCCTGGATAAGACGTTCAAGAGCGATCCTTGCGATCTCGCGTCTTACATGGTCAAAGCTTGAAAGAGTAATAGCCTCGGGTGTATCGTCGATAATGAGATCAACACCGGTCAGCGTTTCGATAGCGCGGATATTTCTACCCTCGCGTCCGATAATGCGACCCTTCATCTCGTCATTCGGGATCGCTACAACGGAAACCGCCATTTCGGATACGGTGTCCGCAGCAAGTCTTGCGATAGCAAGCGATACATACTGGCGAGCCTTTTCATCGGACTCGTCCTTGATACGCTGCTCATAAGCAGATATCCTTACCGCCTTCTCATGGCTGAGCTCGCTGTCGAGCATCATCAGCAGATGCTCCTTAGCCTGCTCTGTGGTGAAGCCTGAGATGCGCTCCAGAATATCCATCTGGCTCTGCTTCAGCTGGTCAGCCTCAGCGATCTTCTCATCAGCCTTCTTGTGCTTTGCCTGAAGAGTCTCCTCCAGCTTTTCGATCTTGTCAGTCTTCTTGTCGAGGTTCTCTTCCTTCTGCTGAAGTCTGCGCTCAGAGCGGGAAAGCTCACTTCTGCGTTCCTTCAGTTCGCGCTCAGTGTCATTTTTGAGGTGCTGGATCTCCTTTTCCGCGGAAGAGCGGAGCTTATGGATCTCGTCCTTAGCCTCAACGAGCGCTGTTTTCTTCTTTGTTTCAGCCTTTTCATTGGCTTCAGCGATAATTCTTGCAGCTTCCTTTTCGGCAGACTCAAACTGAGCCTCAGCGGTCTTTATGCGGTGCTTTATTCCGAGCTTGAAGCAGATAAAGCCGCAGATGATCGCGCCTACCAGAAACGCTGCAACGCCGATCAACACACAGGTTAATTCGTCGACCATCGTTTTTCCCTCCTTTTAGAAATCGGCGGGATAAATATACAATTTTTCTGAGAAATACATTATCGCGGTATATACCGCGCTGTCAAGATAAGATACACTTATACGCCGCAAAACCCCTCGGCATACCATATAACCGCGCACCAACCGCGAGCGGAATATAAAGGATATAAGTATATAAATTAACGGCTGTTCTCCTGTTATCATATATTATGCCGCCGTAACGTTGATATGTAAAAACATTAAATATAAACGCTTAGCTTATTCTGAAAATGGGCATAATTCACCCACTCACAAATAGCCTATTCTATTTTACTACATAATCACAAAAATGTCAAGTGTCAGGTCACAAGAATTCTGCCAAAATGCACATATTTTTCATGAAAAGCATTACAGGTTTTCAAAAAACGTGTTTTTGGTGCAATTTCCTGCCTTGCGAATGTGAAAAACGCTGATTTTTAGACAGATGTCTTGCAATTGCTGATATGATATGTTATAATAATGATGAAGAATTATATATTTTGGAGGCAACAATGACCTATAAAGAAAGCTTTATCAAATTCATGGTAGACAGCGGCGTACTGAAGTTCGGCGAGTTCACACTCAAGAGCGGCAGACTTGCGCCCTATTTTATAAACTGCGGCAACTACAAGACAGGCGCGCAGCTTGCAAAGCTCGGCGAGTTCTACGCTGAGTGCATCAAGGACAACGGACTTACTCCCGAAACACTGTTCGGCCCTGCTTACAAGGGAATACCGCTCTCCGTCGCAGCCTGCACAGCTCTTTTCAACAAGTTTGGCATGGACGTAAACTACTGCTTCGACCGTAAGGAGGTAAAGGACCACGGCGAGGGCGGTATGTTCGTTGGAAAGAATCTCGAGGACGGCGAGAAGGTAGTTATCATCGAGGACGTTATGACCAGCGGTAAGGCTCTGCGCGAGGTGCTCCCCAAGCTGACAGGCGCTGCAAACATCGACCTGCAGGGTATGGTAATTACCGTTGATCGTATGGAAAAGGGCCTTACTTCCGATAAGTCCGCCGTTCAGGAGGTTTACGAGGAGTTTGGCGTTAAGGTCTACTCCATTGTTACTATCAACGATATCATCGACGCGCTCGAAAAGGGTGTTATCCCCGGTGCTGAGTACGTTGACAAGATGAAGGAGTACAGAAAGCAGTACGGCGTAGGCTGATTCAGAACAAGGATAACCTCGCATCTGCTTCGTCAACAACACCTTGACGTACACAGATAAAATCAAAGCAATTCAGCTATCACATATCCCACAACGAAAGGGGGAAGATCTATGGCAACCGTAGGTAATATGGCATCTGTACAGTACACAATGGCGCTTGTAAAGACCTCTCAGCAGTACATCAGCAATCTGCAGAAGAATAATTACAGCAGCAAAAACATATTCGATACCAGCACCGCAGACGAGGTCCTTAAGAACTATGTCGAGCGCGGTAACGATTATGTGCAGGAGCAATACGACAAGCTGTATAACTCCATATTCGGATCCAAGGACGAGGATTCTGCCGAAAAGACCGTTTCGGTGAAGCAGGCTTCGCTTGGCGCAGCAAACTCCGCTGACAGCATTGAGGCGTTCGCAAACGGTCTCAGATACGGCGGCAATTACGATGAGGATTCTGCAAAGAAGCTGATAAACAACTTCGTCAAGGACTACAACACCCTTGTGGAATCTCTCGGCAACTCAGATAACAACAGTGTTCTGCAGAAAGGCGTTCTGCTTGTAAACACCGCAAAGGTGTATTCAGGCTCGCTCGGCAGAGTTGGTATCTCGATAGGCGACGATAACAAGCTTAGCTTCAACGAGGACTATATGTCTGAGATCTCCGCAACAGACCTCAAAACTACTTTTGGTGACGGCGGTATCGCGTCCAAGGTAAGGCAGAAGTCCGAGCAGATAAGCAGGCTTGCAGGCAGCAGCGGAGCTTTCGGGTACAACTCAACGAACACTCAGAATTATGCATACAATATCGGCGCTCTGCTTAGTACTTATGCTTAAAGCACAATAATTTATCCCCTCTCCGAAAGGAGAGGGGATTTTACTATTTGTAATTAAAATTCAGGTTTATTCTCTTGGTTATTTATCTTCTTCGATTTGAGTGCGGCAAGCGCCACGAAATACATCAGCGTGGATATAATGATAGCTAAAAGAACAGATATAATAACATCGGGGGTCTCCCGCTCAATATACTGAGGATCAAAGATTGCGCCTCCCGAGAACATTCCGTACAGCGCAAACGGATTGAAGCGCGCTAAATCGAGACTGGTGAGTATAAACTGAATCAGTGTCTGACCAATATACACTACTATCACCATAATTCCGGGGCGACCGGTGCATATTCCAAGCGCCATATAGATCGACAGGATAAACACCGAATAAATAGCCGCCAAGAGTGAGCCAAGCAGGACCGTCACAAAATCGACGGTACCTACCGCAAACAACGAGTTGCACAGCAATCCGCCAAAGCAGCCTCCGACAAAAATGCCGATAAAAAGGACCGCGGGATACAGCACAAATTTCGGGATCAGGTAATTTCTGAACGAGAGCCCGCTGCAGAACGGAATAAAAGTTGCGCGCTTTTTCTGCTCTCCGCCAAACGGCGACATAAGCAGCAGCATAATAACAAGCATCGAGCTTCCGCAAAGCTCAATCAGCACCATGGAGAATATCGCTGCTGCATTATCCGCCATAGTTGCAATAGCGCCTAAGCTCGCCCCCTCTTCAGCCATGATCGCGCCCATATCGCTCTTCTCCATCATTTCCATAATAGCAAACAGCGCCTTGTACAGCAAAGGATTGGCTGCAGCAAAAGAGAATATACATATCATCATGCCGCCAAAACGGAACGAGCGCAGGAAATGCAACCATTCCTTCTTGAAACCGTATTTAAGTTGCATTCTCGCCCACCACCTTTCTGAAAAGCTCTTCAAGTGAAGAAGCGCCTATGGAAAAGCTATTCGGAACGATCGAATTATCTGCCATTAAGCGGAGCAGCTTGCCTGCGCAATCGTCAATATTCTCCGCACGGAACTCAAACTGTCCGAGCTGCTCGTCAAAGGTCGCGTTTGCAAAGTCCACCGAGAGCAAACGAGCCTTGTGATCCATAGTCATACCGCGAACCGAAAGGGATACCCTGTCCGAGCTATGCTTTTTCATAAGCTCTGAAAGATCGCCCTCCTCGGCGATGATACCGTTATTCATAATACCGATCTTATTTGCCACACGCTCGACATCGGGCAGAATATGCGTAGACAGAATTATTGTCGCACCAAGACTCTTAAGACGATTGATTATCTCTATTACCTCAGCTCTGCCCTGAGGGTCAAGCGCAGAGGTAGGCTCGTCAAACAGCAATAGCTGCGGATTTGCCAATATCGCAGCTCCCATGCCCAGTCTCTGTGTCATACCGCGCGAATAACCCTTTGCGCGTCTGTCAGCAGCCGAAGTGAGTCCGACAATATCAAGAACCTCATTAACACGCGCATTGACATTGCCCTCGTACTGGCAGCAGCCTGCGATATATTCAAGATACTCTCTTGCGGTCATATAGCCGAATATAGTCGGGCTCTCAGGGAGATAGCCTATCTTTACAGGCTCGCCGTCGCCAATGATAACATCGCCGCTGTCCTTGGGGATAATATTGGCTATGATATTCATTGTGGTGGTCTTGCCGCAGCCGTTGCGTCCGAGGAAGCCGTAAACATCGCCTTTGTCGATGTGCATGTGCAGTCCGCGGAGCACAGGGAAGCGGTCATAGTTCTTTTTCAGATGACGTATAGTAACCAATTCAGAACCTCGCTTTCTCATATGTGAAATACTACATATAAAATAATACCGCTAATATGCAATTTTGTCAAGTAAAAACAGAAAGCCCCCGTCCACTATTGCAGACAGGGGAAATATTTTCTGTTGAAAAAACTTTTTATCAAAGTTTATCAGATTGCTCTCTGTACAAGACCGGAACGCAGGCAGCGTGTGCATGCATTTACTCTGCAAGGAGTACCGTTAACGATAGCCTTTACCTTCTTAACGTTGGGCTTGAATGTTCTGTTGCTGCGTCTGTGGGAGTGAGACATCTTAATGCCGAATGTTACGCCCTTGCCGCAGATTTCGCACTTTGCCATTTATAAGCACCTACCTCTCTAGTGGATATTTTTCAGTAACGTATATTATTTTATCAGAAAACACCTTAAAATGCAAGTATTAAACGCAAAAACAGAATAATTTTGTAGATTATCACAGCTTTACAGTTAATCGCCAAGTGGTATTTTGTGATTTTTTACGAAACTTAAAGTATAACTGTAATTTCTTATATACTAAGTGTATATTTTGCATCAAAGCACCACAAATCCGACCTTCTTATGCACCTTCTGCAGTGTCTTTCTGGTTGCCTTGTAAGCCTTCTCTGCGCCCTGCTTCATGCAGTTCTCAAGATAAGACTTGTCAGCCGAGATACGCTTGAATTCAGACTGCATGGGAGCCAGCATATCTGCTGTTGCCTCGCCCACTGCAAGCAAGTCGGATCGTAGCCATGTCGTTCTGTGAGC
>JAZNWG010000112.1:0-2309 GCA_045593225.1 Oscillospiraceae bacterium | reverse complement strand
ACAGGCTGCAAGGCGCAGTCGGCAGGCAGTGATCCGAGCGGCGCTGCAAGCGCTCCCACAGCCGAGGCAAGTGCTTCCACTGCGGAAGCAAACAGCGAGACCGATATGCAGACTGCAGTTGCTACCACTTCAGCAACGACTACCGCAGCCACAGCAGCGGCAGAAACCACCACCGAAGCAACCACCGTCACTGAGCCTGAGAGCTTCGACCCTGTCGAGCTTCAGCGCTACACTATCGGAAATGACCTTGCGACATTCACATTCGACGCGCCCGAGGGTCTTGAATTTGAGGAGCAGTCAAGCTCCATCGCACAGCAGGTAATGTTTGAAAGCTATGCCTACTACAGCGACGAGGGCCGCGAAAACGGCTACACTATAGGCGCTGTGCGTGTAGATTTTGATTATACCTTAGGTCAGCCGCAGGAGCTGCTTGATTACTTAGGCTATCCCGGCGACTTCAACATAAAAACGGAGTTTTTCTCCGAGACCACCGAGGGCGGTACAGCCTATGACCTTGTTGTGCTGGAGCTCTACACCGACGAAAATATGCAGGAATACAGCTCCGTGGGTATGGTGGGCTTCTACCCCATGCAGAACGGAGTGCTGTTCTTCGGCTATGAAATACATTCGCAGGAGAATTATGATTATTATTACACCACTCAAAAGCAAACGCTGAACTCGCTCGTTATCAGCGAGAACGCCTACCCCCAGCCCGACGAGGAGCTTTCAGGCGAGTTCCAGACGGTAGTCTGCGAGGAGTACAATTGCACCTTCCCTGTTCTGAAGGAATTCGAGTACTGGGAGGACGGCGACGATACCACCATATGGAGCGGCATGACGGCGGACGAAAACAACGCAGTCGTAGCAGGCTATGAAGCTGATGTGTACTACAAAGATATCTATGAAGAATTCACCTATGAAACGGACACTCAGTTGGGCTACACGGTGCTGTCCTCCGACTATATGCAGACCTCGGACGGCAAGGATTTCGGCTATGCGGAAATGGCGCTCTACAGCACCGAGGGGACTTGGGATTTCACCTGTCTTTATGCCATATACGAGGCTGACGGCGGCTCGTATATCATCGGCTATACATTTATGGGCGAGTGTAACGAGGAAACAAAGGCGCTTATCCTCGAGTCCTTTAAAGGCTTCAGAATATCAGAATAAATAACACATTGAAAGGTCGTGATATCCGTGGAATTTATGATAAATTCCATCGTTTACAAAGGTTACTCTTCAAGATAATTTGAAAGGAGTAACTAAGTGATACGCAAAGCAAACGAAAATGACATTTCACAGCTTGCGGTGCTGTTCAGGCAGCTCCACGAGCACCACATAAAAATAGCGCCCGACTCGCATAAAATGCCGTTTGATGGCTACTTTGAGATGAAGCTGCGCACGCTTTTTGAGGAGGGTATGCAGATATTCACCGAGGAGCTTGACGGAACGCTGCTGTCCTATGCGGCAGTAAGCATCTTCGAGCGTGAGCGCGCCGAGCGCACCTACGCAAAGATACTCTATATCGAGCATTTTACAGTCGCGGAGAGCGCAAGGCGGCAGGGCTGCGGGAAGCGGCTGTTCGGGTTTCTGAAAAACTACGCGAAAGAGAACTGCTGCGACCTTATCCAGCTCGGAGCAGCGGCAAAGAACGCTGAGGCGCTGAGCTTTTATGAAAGCATGGGCATGACGCCCAGAACTATCAGGTTAGAATTAAAATTATCATAAAGGAGAACAAAATAATGAAACTTTACGACGAACTTGTTGCCCGCGGCCTTATCGCGCAGGTAACAGACGAAGCTGAGATCAGAAAGATGATAGACGAGGGCAAGGCTACCTTCTACATCGGCTTCGACCCCACAGCAGATTCCCTCCATGTAGGTCACTTCATGGCTCTGTGCCTTATGAAAAGACTTCAGATGGCAGGTAACAAGCCCATCGCTCTCATCGGCGGCGGTACAGGTATGATCGGCGACCCCTCAGGTAAGTCCGATATGAGAAAGATGATGACAGCTGAAACTATCGAACACAACTGCGAATGCTTCAAGAAGCAGATGAGCCGCTTTATTGACTTCGGCGAAGGCAAGGCCATGATGATTAACAACGCAGACTGGCTTCTCAAGCTCAACTATGTAGAGCTCTTAAGAGAGGTTGGTGCTTGCTTCTCGGTTAACAATATGCTTCGTGCGGAATGCTACAAGCAGAGAATGGAAAAGGGGCTTAGCTTCCTTGAATTCAACTATATGATTATGCAGTCCTACGACTTCTACAAGCTTTATCAGGATTACGGCTGCAATATGCAGTTCGGC
>JAZNWG010000111.1:0-4416 GCA_045593225.1 Oscillospiraceae bacterium | reverse complement strand
TAGCTCTCCATAGGGCAAAGGCATATCGTAACACCGCTGCTGTGGGTGTATTTGTAGCATTTCTCACCGATACGGGAGCTTGTGATCTCTTGTATCATGATTCCACCTCCGGCATCAGTGTATAGAATGTATCGGGCGAGTATTTCCTGCATGCCGCCTGAACACGCTCGGGAGTTACCTTCTGTATCTCGGCGATGAAGTCCTCGGGGGTCAGCAGCTCATCGTCCATAAGCTGTGCGCTGTACCAGGAGGATATCGCATTGACGCTGTCGTAGACGGACTTCGCGTCATTCACTATCTCAAGCTTTGCTCTCTGAAGCTCGTCCTCGGAAATACCGTTTTCACAGATATCCTTAAACTCTGCAAGCACAGCCTCGCGCGTCTTTTCCACGTTCTGCGGGTCAACGCCTGCATATGCTGTTATCACGCGCTTGAAGCGGTTGGAAAAGCAGCTGCAGTAGTAGCACAGCGACTGCTTTTCGCGTATTTTGGAGAAAAAGCGCGAGGTGGTCATTCCGCCCAGCACCATGGAAAGCAGCGAGCCTGCATATCGGTCGTCCATGTCGGGCGCCTTGAAATACATACGCATTATCGCCTGCTGCATGGGCATGCTTTCGGTAACGCTCTCGGCCTTTTCTTTGAGTGCGCTCGCTTTGTATTTCGGAACGTAGATATTACTTCTTTCAAGCTCTGCAAAGGCCTCGGCGAACATCTTTTCGCTCTCGGCAAAGTCGCTGCAGCCGACAGCGGTTATCTCTATCCTGCCGTGAGTGAGTATAGCCTTGTATGCGCTGTACGCGGACTGCGCGGTTATCTTCTCTGCCTCGGGGCGCGTGCCCTGAATGGAGTGCTCCCAGCTTTCGCCTTTGTAGGCTATCTCAGCGCCCTTTTGCGCTGCGTAATTGCGCTTGTCGTTGATGACGCTGTCAATGCTGTCAAGCAGCTCTCCCTGCATCAGCTTAGTGGTCTGTCCGTCGAAAACTCCGTTTTCCATCAGCGGGTGGAGCAGGCAGTCCAGCAGCAGCTCGCAGCAGTCGTGCTCTATGCGCTCGCCCTCCAGTGCAAAGCGGTCGTCTATCGAGGCCACTGCAAGGCTGGTGCAGCGATTGTCGGCTGCCACCGAGGTGTTGTCCGACATGGTCGCGCCGTAAAGCTCGGAAAATCGAAGGCTGAGCGCGGAGTAGTCGGGGTATTTTTCGCAGCTGTCAACCAGTATATACGGAACTATTGCGTAGTCCGCGCGGGAGTGCAGGGGATCGTCTATATCAGTGTAAAAGCTCACCGCAATGCGGTTTACCTTGAAGCGCGGGTCGGTCACCTTGTTGAACCAGATACCCTCGCCGATCTGTTTTCTTTCGTAAATGTTGATTCACCTCTCAGGATTATGTACTGTGCGCGCAGACCTTCTGCACGCAATACTAATATAGTATATCATATTTCACTCTACATTTCCAGTGGTTTATGTGAAAATTAGCAAAAAAAAAGAGCCGAACGGCTCTGGGTGCGAAATCCTTCGCAAATGAAATAATAATTATGTGTAGAACAAAAGAAAGGAGACAACTAAACAAAACAAATGAACGGAGAAATTTTCTCAGACCATTTATTTGTCTATATTATATCGCGTTTTGTTGGTTTTGTCAATAAGTTTTTTTAATATTTAAAAAAATTATACAAATTGCATAAAATGACATTGCTTGTTTTGGCAATCATTTGAAAAGCAGGGTGCGAAATTCCTGTCACATACGAATATAGTAAAGCAATGCCGCGCCCGAAGCTGGTTCGTGACGCGGCATATCGTCTTTTACATCTCTTCAGCTGTAACTGCGTTTCTTCTGAACAGCAGGGAGATACACCATGCTGCTGACAGCGCTACCAGTATATATACTATCCTGCTTATCGCTGCGCCCTGACCGCCGAAAGCCCATGCAACCAGGTCAAAGCTGAAGATACCGACCAGACCCCAGTTGAGTCCGCCGATTATCAGAAGACAAAGTGCGATCTTATCAAGCATTTTTTTCTCCTCCTTTGGTAGGATCATGACTTTTGTGAGAATCGTGTTCTCGCGTTATAGTATGTGCGTTTTAGCGCATATTACTTTTGTCAGTTTCTGGTGAGCTTTTTGTGAAAAGTGCAGATCTAATATGCCAAAAAATAAAAATCTTTTGTTTAAAATGACATTTTTGAGAAAAGCTATTGACAAAAAGGGGGCTTTGGTGTAAAATAGAGAAGTCGTCAGGGAAAGCATGATGACACGAAATTGAATGGGAGTTTAGCTCAGCTGGGAGAGCATCTGCCTTACAAGCAGAGGGTCACAGGTTCGAGCCCTGTAACTCCCACCAATTTTCTTTTTTCCCAACGGCCCGGTAGTTCAGTTGGTTAGAACGCCGCCCTGTCACGGCGGAGGTCGTGGGTTCGAGTCCCATCCGGGTCGCCATATGCGGATTTAGCTCATCTGGTAGAGCGCCACCTTGCCAAGGTGGAGGTAGCGAGTTCGAGCCTCGTAATCCGCTCCAAATAAATTCGTCGTGGAAGTATTCACGGCGTTTTTTTTGTTTAAAAATCGACAATTCTGCGCAAAATGTGCAGAAATGTTGCGCTTGCTATTGATTTTTTACTGATAATAGTGTATAGTATTAGGAGTGGCTGTCGCCACCTATATTTAGAAAGAGTGAGTTTTGATTTGAAAAGAACCATAAATATGATGTCCAGTGCCACCAAGGTAAAAGGACAGGGTGTTGGCTCGGCTTATATAGAGCAGGTGAATCTAGTTACCGAAGGTCTTAAGGATAAGTTCGAGGTCACAGTAAACAAGCGTGTAAAGCCTGATATCACACATTATCATACGATAAATCCGGGCTATTATCTCGGCAGAAAGGGCCGCGCAAAGTACGGAAGCTCCGTAGGCTATGTACATATGCTCCCCGAAACGGTGGAGACCAGCCTTCAGCTGCCGCGCTTCATGAAGAAGATATTCTACTGGTACATGATAAAGTTCTACAAGGGCATGGACTATCTTGTAACGGTAAACCCCTATTTTATCGGACGTCTTGCACACTACGGTGTTGACGCGGGCAGGGTAACATATATCCCGAACTTCGTGTCCTCCGAGGTGTTCCACCCCGTAAGCGCGGAGGAAAAGGCTGCGCTTCGCAGAAAGTATGGTATTCCTGAGGATAAGTTCGTTGTAATGTGCGCGGGCCAGCTTCAGGTGCGCAAGGGCGTTTTTGATTTCGTTGAGATCGCAAAGCAGATGCCTGATGTGCAGTTCGTATGGGCAGGCGGTTTCTCGTTCGGAAAGATCACCGACGGCTACAAGGAGATACAGGAGATGTCCAAGAACCCTCCCGAAAATCTCAAGCTGCTTGGTATCGTAGAGCGCGAGTGCATGAATGAGATATACAACATCGGCGATGTGATGTTCCTGCCGTCCTATGAGGAGCTTTTCCCGATGACTATACTTGAGGCTATGTGCGCGAATGTACCGATACTGCTGCGCGACCTTGATATCTATCCCGATATCCTGTTCGATTTCTACAGCAAGGGTAATAATAACGAGGAATTCATTGCGGAGCTTTCAAGGCTTAGGGACGACAAGGAGTACTACGCAGAGCGCGCGGCGGCTTCAAAGCGCGGAAACGAGTTCTATTCCAGAGAGCACGTAAAGACTATGTGGGACGAGTTCTACACCATGGTCGCAGACAATATCCCCGAGAAGAAGCTCAAAAAGAAAAAGAAGTGATCTTATCCCCGAAAGGCACAGCTTTTCGGGGATTTTTATTTTCATATTGCAATTAAGCTGAATTTATGCTACAATAATAGTATCTTATTTTCGGAAAGGAATTTTTTCTTATGAATATTTTAGTAGTTGGCGGTGGCGGCCGCGAGCACGCAATAATCACAGCGCTTGCAAAGTCCGATAAGGTGGACAAGCTTTACGCTGCTCCAGGAAACGGCGGTATCTCAAAGCTTGCGGAGTGCTTTCCTGTAAAGGCTACCGATATCGAGGGCATGGTGGAGCTTGCAAAGAAGCTTCAGCCCGATTATGTTTTCGTTGCTCCAGACGATCCCCTTGTGCTCGGCATGGTAGACAAGCTGAATGAGGAGGGCTTCAAGACCTTTGGCCCCCGCGCAAATGCAGCTATCCTTGAGGGCAGCAAGGTGTTCTCCAAGGCGCTGATGAAGAAGTATAGCATTCCCACAGCAGGCTACGAGACATTTACAGAAGCTGACAAGGCTATCGAGTACATCAAGGCTCAGAACAGCTATCCTGCAGTTATCAAGTGCGACGGTCTTGCACTCGGTAAGGGCGTTATCATCGCAAAGGACTTCGAGGAGGCTAAGGACGCTGTAAACTCCATGCTGCTGGACGGAAAGTTCGGCGCATCGGGCAGCGAGATAGTTGTTGAGGAGTTCATG
>JAZNWG010000110.1:0-3623 GCA_045593225.1 Oscillospiraceae bacterium | reverse complement strand
TACAGCGAAAAGTGAATGATGAAAAATGAATAGTTAAGGTATCGCCTTACGGCGATAAATTAAAAAAATGTCGGCGTGAGCCGACACACAATAACTATTCACTCTTCACTTTTAGTTCTTCATTTTATAAAATTAAGGAGAAACAAAAATGGCAAAACCCGTATTATTAGTAGTAATGGACGGTATCGGCTTTTCCAAGACAGGTCTTGGCGATGCTGTTACCGAAGCAAATACACCCACTCTCGACTGGCTGATGGCAAACTGCCCCACCACACGCCTCAAGGCTCACGGTGACGCAGTTGGTCTGCCCTCCGACGACGATATGGGTAACTCCGAGGTAGGTCACAACGCACTCGGCTGCGGTCAGATCTACTCTCAGGGCGCAAAGCTCGTAAACGAGTCTATTGAGAGCGGTAAGATGTACGACTCCTCCGCTTGGCAGGAGCTTCCAAATCACGCAAAGGACAAGAATTCCACAATGCACTTCATCGGTCTGCTTTCCGATGGTAACGTACACTCCAACATCAGCCACCTTATCAACATGGTAAAGCGTGCTAAGGCTGACGGCGTAGGAAAGGTAAGAGTTCACGCTCTGCTTGACGGTCGTGACGTTCCCCCTCTGACAGGCGGTCAGTACCTCAAGGCTCTCGAGGACGTTTTCGCTGAGCTGAACGACGGCAGCTTCGACGCTAAGATCGCTTCGGGCGGTGGCAGAATGAAGATCACAATGGACAGATATCAGGCTGACTGGCCTATGGTAGAGCGCGGCTGGGCTACCCACGTTAAGGGCGAGGGCAGACAGTTCGCTTCCGCTATCGAGGCTTTCGATACACTGGTAGCCGAGACAGGCGTTGCTTCCGATCAGGATCTGCCCGCATTCGTTATCGCTGAGAACGGCGAGCCTGTTGGCAAGATCGTTGACGGCGACTCCGTTATCCTCTTTAACTTCCGTGGTGACCGCGCTATCGAGATGTCTATGGCATTCGATATGGACGAGTTCAACTACTTTGACCGCGGTCCTAAGCCCGATGTTTGCTACGCAGGTATGCTGCAGTACGACGGCGATCTGAAGCTTCCCGCACGCTTCCTCGTAAATCCCCCCGAGATCACAAATACTCTCTCCGAGGTTTTCGTCAACGCAGGTCTCAAGCAGTACGCTATCTCCGAAACTCAGAAGTACGGCCATGTTACCTACTTCTGGAACGGTAACAAGAGCGGTAAGTTCAGCGAAGCGCTTGAGGAATACGTAGAGATCCCCTCCGACAACGTAAGCTTTGACCAGCGCCCCTGGATGAAGTCCGCAGAGATCGTTGACGCACTTATCGAGGCTATCAAGTCCGAGAAGTACGACTTCCTGCGCTGCAACTTCCCCAACGGCGACATGGTTGGTCACACAGGTTCTATGGCTGCGACCATCATCGGTGTTGAGTCCGTTGATATCGGTCTTGCAAGACTGAAGGACGTTTGCGACGAGTACGGTGTTACAATGCTCATCACAGCTGACCACGGCAACGCTGACGAGATGCTTGAAAAGAACAAGAAGGGTGAGGTTAACGTAAGAACAGCTCACTCCCTCAACCCTGTTCCCTTCATCATCTACGACAAGGACGTTAAGTACACCATCAAGGACGGCGCTTACGGACTTGCAAATGTGGCTCCCACAGTTGTGAAAATGTTCGGTCTTGAAGCTCCCGCTTGCTGGGAAGACAGCATGATCTGATCATAAAAACAAATCCCCGAGGAAAACCTCGGGGATTATTATTTTCCTTGATAAAATGAAACGCGGCGTCACGATTGCGACGCCGCGTTATTACGTTTTAAGGTTTAAGCCCTTAGCAGAAATTACTTTCTCTTCTTGGAAAGAACAACTGCACCAGCAGCTACAACAGCGAGACCTGCAACAGCAGCTACGCCCTCAACGCCTGTGTCAGGAGAAGCCTTGTCGCCAGCTGTTGTGCCAGCATCTGTGTCAACTACTGTATCATCAGCAGCTGCATCACCGCCGAGACCAGCGATTGTGAATGTAACAGCGATGGACTCGTCAAATGCGATAGCTGTTGTATCGATGGGAGCATCGTTTACTGTATCGCCGTAAGCGTTGTAGATCTCGATACGGAGCTTACCGTTACCCTCGATATCGCCGAAAATGATCTTGCTCTGGTCAACAGCAACGTCAGTTGTTGTGCCGTCAGCAGATGTAGTTGTGATAGTTACATCAGAAACCTCGATGCCTGCAGCCTTAGCAAAAGCCATCTTGTCAGCACCTGTCTGGCAATCCTCGTAACCTACAGCGTCCTTACCTGCATTGTAAGCAGCAGCAAGACCGTCGATATCTACGCAGAATACCTGTGCGCCTGTAGCAGCAGCGCCAACCATCTCACCTGTCTCCTCGTCCTCTACCTGAGAAGCGGGAAGTGTGCTGTCGATGTAAACAGTGTAAGTACCATCAGTAGTTACATCAGTTGTACCATCGAGGAACTCAGCTGCGCTCCAGCAGCCCCAGCCCCAGTTAGCGTCTGTGAACATAAGGAATGCCTCATGAGCAGAAGCGATAACTGCCATAGCGGAAGTAGCGATTGTTGCAGCAGCAAGGCCAGCAATTACTTTTCTTAACTTCATTGTGAAAATCCTCCAAAATTAAATGTCAAATAGCACAGGGTTATCCCATGCAATATTTGTACTTATATTATACAACATAATCCCATTTTCTTCAATTGTTCATTTACACAAATATAAACGTTTTCTCAAATTGCTTTTTATAGCTTTTGCACAATCGGCCAGCAGATTTTTTACCTAAAAGCATTTCATTTGCTTAATTTTACCACAAAACAAAACAAAAGCTCCCCGCGCACGGAGAGCTTTCGTATCACTTTTTCTTTTTGCGCACATTCGGGTTATCCTCAGGCTCGCGCATGATCGCATCGAAAAGGCGCTGCGTCTTGTTGGACTTTGCGCGCTTCTTTTCCTTCAGCATTTCAAGCTCCTCAGGGTCAGGCTCAGGGAACAGATTTCTCTCCTCCGTCCAGATACCGCTCGGTGCGTTTGCTTCAGTCACCTTGTCGGGGATATCGCGCTGCACCTCGGGCTTTGTCTCAGCCTTTGGCTTACTGCGCTTTGCAGGCTGCTTAATAACAGGAGCTTCGACAAATTTCTCCTCCTCAGCAGCAATAGCTTCCTCAATAACAGGCTCGGCAGCAGGCGCTTCTTCAATCACAGGCTCTGCTTTCACAGGCGAGGAATTCTCAATGTCGTCAAATATCGCACCTACATCCTTGAACGGCTCGACGTCAAGCTTTACAGCAGGCTCGGACACCGCGCTGAACTGCGGTGCAGCCACAACAGGCGCACCTGCTATCTTGCCGTAAGCCGAAATAGCTGCGGCGTTTTTGCGTATCACCTTGGGCTTAGGCGGTTCAGGCGCGGAAACGCTCTCGGGAACACCGTCACGTTCAAGATCGAATACATTGCCGTAGGTCTCAAGATTGTCGCTTGTCTCATAGTGAACATCGCCGAACAGATCAAACACAGGCTCCTCGACAGGCTGCTGTTTCTTAGCCGTTTTCTTCGGCTCCGACTTCTTCTGTGTCTTTGGCTTGCTCTGCTTCTGATCGCTGTTTTCCATT
>JAZNWG010000109.1:0-2262 GCA_045593225.1 Oscillospiraceae bacterium | reverse complement strand
TTTCAGTGAGGCAGGAATAGTGTTGTGAACAACACTACCCGACACCGCACCGCCAAAGGCGTTGCGAGTATGAAAAGAGAAAACACATTCATACTTTTTAAGAGCAGAAGGGAGCGTAAAAATGGAGCATATCAGCAGAGTCACAGTGTCAATGCCCGAGGAAACAGTTGAGTCAATGCGGACTATCGCCGACCGAAAGCACATATCGTTTTCGGCGGTAATGCGTGAAGCCTGTGAGCAATATATGTCGTCCGATTATTTCGATGCTAATCAGAACGAGATACTCAGGATAATGACCGATACGATACACGATTCGTTTGCTACAAGAATACACCCCGACCTCGAAAAGCACAGCCGACGGCTTGCGTACACCACAAAGCAGGTGGATACGCTGCTGATTCTCGTTGCAGCTCTGATGTCGGACATCATGGACAACGGCACAGAGCTTGAAAATGTAATTTCAAAGGCGATGCTGCTTGCGGATAAATTCGACGGATCGCAGATAAAGCCGAATGATTATTATATCGACAAGGCGCACAGGCTTGTGACTATTGAGGATGATTACGGGTGTGAGAATCCGTAAAAAACCGCACCCTTTATGAGTGCGGAGGTCATCAATAGTCAATTGAGAGGTTTTCGGGGATACTGCCCGTTGTCTGGTATTCAAGCAGCAGATAGTATAAAAGCTTAAGAGCAAGTATTCCATGCCCGTTGTGAAAAGCAGGGCAGGAGGCACTGTTCTCTATTGAAATATCACCGGTTTTTAGGGCATATTCATACTCGATCGGCTGAGGTATCCGCTTGATGATCGTACGCTTTTTGCCGTTCTGCTTTTTGATTTTTTCTCTGATAATCGGTTCGATGAAACGGCTTTTCTTTATTGTTATGCTGCCGTCAAAGCGTGCGATATCAGATTTCCAGTCGTCTTTTCCGATAACACAGCAGGAGTATGCGTACTTTACTGAATTGTTGTCTTCGGAAATTTTTTTGCAGCGTGCACTGTGTCCCATGCTCATTTTCATCACCTCTTAGCATTTACATTCTACCACATTCCCCACCAAAAATCAAGAAAGGAGCCACCATGCCAAGCATAAGAAAACGAGGAAAAAGCTACGAGCTGCGAGCCTCCTGCGGCTTTGACGGCAGGGGCAAGCGAATCGTCAAATACAAGACCTTTACGCCCTCCCCGAAGATGAGCGAAAAGAACGCCGAAAAGGAGGCATACCGCCTTGCGATACTGTTCGAGGAGCAGTGCAAGAACGGTCAGGTGCTGGATAACTCCATAAGGCTCGGGGACTTTATCGAGCGGTGGTTCAAGGACTATGCGGAGAAGCAGCTCCGCCCGTCAACGATACGAGGCTACCGTGCCATGACTCCCCGAATAAAAGCCGCCCTCGGCAACCTGAAGCTGTGCAAGATAATGCCGTTTCATCTGCTGTCGTTCTACGATAACCTGTCGGAGAGCGGCGTGAGGGGCGATGTCTACTGGTATCCCACCGTTGATATCGGCGAGGTGATAGAGCGGCTCGGTGTCACGAAAACCACCGTCTACACCGCCATGGGCGTGCAGAAAGAAACGCTCAACACGCTTATCGAGGGCGGCAAGGTGACGGAGCTTACGGCGCAGAAAGCCTGTGCGGCTCTCGGTCTGAAGTTCGAGGACTGCTTTCAGCGTGGCGAGGACAAGGGACTTTCGGGCGTGACGATACAGAAATACCACCGCCTGCTGTCGGTGATACTCCAGACAGCGGTGCAGTGGCAGATGATATTCAGCAACCCCTGCGACCGAGTAAAGCCGCCAAAGGCAAAGCGCCACGAGGCGAGGTTTCTGGACGAGCACGGTGCCGCACAGCTTGCGGAGGCGCTCCACGGCGAGCCGTACAACTTCGCCGTTATCGTGCTTCTGCTGATGTATACGGGACTTCGACGGGGCGAGGCGCTGGGTCTGGAATGGCATGATGTGGACTTCGAGAAGCGGTGTCTGCACATTCGCCGAAGCCTGTTGTATGTTCCGGACAGGGGAGTTTTCGTGGACGACACCAAGACCGAGAGCAGCAAGCGAGTGATAAAAGTCCCGACCGTTGCGATAGACCTCCTTAAAGAATACAAGCAATGGCAGGACGAGGTCAAGGCGGAGCTGGGCGATATGTGGGTTGAGAGCGACCGAGTTTTCACAAACTGGAAAGGCGAGCCTCAGCGTCCCGATATCGTGAGTGCGTGGTTTCACAAATTCGTGCAGAGAAAGGGTTTGCCCGATGTGTC
>JAZNWG010000108.1:0-2870 GCA_045593225.1 Oscillospiraceae bacterium | reverse complement strand
AGGTCGGCATGGTCGCCCTTTGCGTCTACGATACAAAGCGCATGGCCGAACTTCTCGAAATCAGTGGAAATTGACTCGATAACAGGAGAAGAGGTCTCCTTGAAATCAATAGCGATAAAGCCACCTACCGAGCTTGCCATCTGATCCATAAGTCCCGAGGGTTTGCCGAAGTAAACATTCTCGGCATACTGGGATATCTGAGCGATCTTTACGGGGCTTATCTGACCGCCGTTGTACACGTGGGAAAGGATAGTGCCGACGAGCACCTCAAATGCTGCGGAAGAAGAAAGGCCGCTGCCCTTCATTACGTTAGAGGTGGTATAAGCGCGGAAGCCGCCTACCTTATAGCCCTCCTGTGCGAATTTAGCCGCAACACCGCGGATAAGCGATGCAGAGGTGTTCTTCTCCTCGGCAACGACTTCAAGGTTATCAAGAGAAATGCTATCTTCGGGGAAGCCTTCGGACTTTATGGTGATCTTACCGTCATCGGTAGGCTCAACAACAGCGATAACATCGAGGTTTACGCTGGCTGCAAAGACCTTACCGCAGTTGTGGTCTGTGTGGTTGCCGCAGATCTCTGTTCTGCCGGGCGCAGAGAAAAAGCGGTGCTCACCGAGGCTGCCGAAATACTCGGCGAAGTCTGCCTCAGCTTTCTTGTAGCGAGCCTTCTGCATGTCAAGCTGGCTGTCGGGATAGATGTCCTTTAATGTGGAAACGCAAGATTTCATAATGATGTCCTTTCTTTTGCTTTTTTATTTACGTGGGAAACTCCCTTTAGTCCTTTTCCTCGTAGAACATATGCCGCTTCTTCTCCTTATGCGTCGGGATACTAAGCACAGGTCCGATCGATGCATACATCATTACCATCGAGGTACCGCCAGTACTTATAAACGGCAATGTAATACCGATTACAGGTATCGCGGATACCACAACTCCGATATTTATTATACTATGGAATGCCATCATCGCGAAAACGCCTATACAGATCATCTTGCCAAGCTTATCCTGTGCAGCAGAGGCGTTGGACAAAAGCTTAAGGCACAGCACCGCAAGCGCGATAACTACCAGCATACAGCCGATGAAGCCGAGCGTCATTCCAATGTAGGAGAATATAAAGTCGTTATATATCTCAGGAACATAAGTGTAATTGTCAGCATCAAAGCCAAGTCCTTTGAGCTGACCTGAGCCCATAGCGACCTTTGCCTGATACTGCTGCATATAGAGATCAAGCTTTTCAGCCTCCTGCATCTCCTCGTCAAAAAGTATCAGCAGACGCGCTTTGTGATGATCCTCCATGATGTAGTTCCAGGCGACATAAAGCACAGCAGGAGTTGCTGCCAGCGCAATAATGATATATCTCCATGCTATTCCCGCTGCGAACAGCATACACAGGAAAATGAACAGGAATACCAGTGCTGTACCTGCATCGCCCTGAAAAAGCACCAGTAAAAACGGTGCGAAGCCGTGTATGCACAGAAGTACAAGCCTCGGGAAGCTGTTCAGCTTGTCTCCGAGCTTATATATATGCGCCGCGAGCGTCAGAATATATGCAATTTTCAATATCTCTGACGGCTGAAAGCTGATAAAACCGAGATCGAGCCACGCCAGGTCATCGTCTCGCTGCATACCGAGCGGCGTAAAAACCAACAGCTGCAGAACGAGCGCGGCAGGCGCATAGACAAACCAGTATTTCGCCATGAGCCTGTAATCTATCATGCCGAGTATCACAGCACCCAAAAAGCCTATTATCGCCGCAAATATCTGCGTCTGCACAAGTCCCGCGCCGATCTCTCCGTTCTCGTACAACGAGTTTACTATTATTATATCAAAAACGGTTATCGCCGCGCATATTGCAAGTAATATCCAATCCAGCTTTTTAAAATAACCGCCAAGCCATTTCAAAACAGTTTTCATTTATTGCACCCTCGCAAATTGACCTAACTATACATATACTATTATATACTTTTTTGACGAACTTTGCAATAGAAAGAACAGGCAAAAAACCGCTATTTTAAAATTTTTCCATAATAGATAAAAAGCCGTGATTTTAATGAAAATCTTCGGCTTTTTTTACAATAACACTTCAAACACGCATAAAAGGACGCCCTTAAAGGGAGCCCCTTTGGGCAGTTCCCGCCTTTTATAAGAAACAGCTAACCCCGCAGTTGCAAAACGGCGGGGTTAAAAACTTCTATATGGCGGACGCACCAAAAGGACGTCCTTTATGTTACTTATCTGTCGCTCAGATCGTCTTCATCGCGCTTCTTGGCTGTTACATAGGAAAGTGTAAACGCAGCCGCGACAGCAACGATGATTCCTGCAGGTGCATTAGCTCCTGTAAAGGGGTTAGCGCCTGTTGCGGTATCGCCGTCAGGGAACTGAGAGATGTTGTTGGGATCGTCGGGATCGAGAGGTCCGTCCTCACCGCTGGGTGTTTCAGCCGAAGGATCATCAGGGTCAGCGTCAACTGTGCCGCCGTCAGGATCGTCAGGATCAGAGCTGCCGCCTATGCCATCAGGATCGTCAGGATCTACTGTTTCGGAGATCTCGTCGGTCTCATCGGTTTCAGTAGTCTCGCCTGTTTCCTCGGATTCAGATGTCTCCTCAGTCTCAGATGTTTCGTCAGTCTCCTCTGTTTCGGAGGTTTCCTCGGATTCATCTGTTTCGGCAGTATCATCATCGGGATCAGAGCCGCCGCCTATTCCGCCGATGGGCTTATCATCGTCATCGTCGTCATTGGAGCTGCCGCCTGAACTACCGCCCGAGCCGCCACCTGAGCCACCACCTGAGCCGCCACCCGAGCCGCCGCCTGAGCCGCCGCCCGAGCTACCGCCTGAGCTGCCGGACTCACCTGTTTCACCGGATTCGCC
>JAZNWG010000107.1:0-2092 GCA_045593225.1 Oscillospiraceae bacterium | reverse complement strand
CGGCGATTTCACTTCCGCAAGCGGAGATAATGCAGACACAAAATGTACCGTAAGGTTCAGCGGCGGCACCTTCAATGCAGGCGATTCCATGACAGTTCAGGTGCGTATCACGCGCTCCGACTGGACGGATTTCAACCTCGGCAACGACTATTCCGCAGGTAACGCGCAGCACATCGTTATCAACAAGAACGGCTCTCCCATTTTCGGTGACAAGCCGTAACCGAAAGGAGCAGAAATGCAGCCTAAGATATCACGCAGACAAAAGATAGCAATAGCGGTCATGGCGGCGGTAGATGTAATAATGATCGTCCTTGCGGCTATTCTGGATTCGCTGAGGGAGAGTATTCCCGCTCAGTACACGCTGACAGACGGCGGCAACGTCATAGCATCGCACCCGCTTGACCGCTTCGGAATAGCTGTTGCGGTGGCGCTTGCGCTGGTGACGGTCATGTTCGCGTTTGCGCTCATAAATATCATCAGCTCCGAGGATAAAAAACGCAGGGGGAAGATAATAGGCTTCAGCGTGTTGTTTGCTGTTTCGGTGGCAGCGGTGATGTTCTCCTATTTCTGGGTAAGGGGCGCGCAGCCTATGCGCACACAGACCTACAACTGCACCGACGGCAGTATCAACCTTCTGCTCATGGAGGAGAACTACTCCGATGATTTCGGTACGCTCAGGGTGTTTATCACCGATCAGGCGCATGATGATCTTGCGCTTCTTGCGGCAACCGATATCCACAGCCGCTCGCAGAGCAGCGATGATTACTATATCGACTGGGTGCGCGACAGAGAGCTTCGTATAACCTTCCTTGACGGTGTCAGCTACCGTTCCATTCAGATCGACCTTGACAGAGCTCTTACGGCTGAGCAGGGGCATGATTTCCTTGTGTCCGATGAAAGCGGTTCGGACGGTCACGAGCACGATCATGATCATGACCATGACCACGACCATGAATAAAGAAATCCGATATTTCATCAAATTATCAGCTGAAGGTACTTGAAAAAGTTAATCGACTGTGGTAAAATATAATTGTAAAATCTATGAAAGAGGTGTTCCACATGGATATCAAGGCAAAGGTTGACGAGATCGTTGACAAGGTAAAGAACGACAAGGACTTCGCAAACAAGTTCCAGAGCGAGCCTATCAAGGCAGTTGAGGGCGTTATCGGCATGGATCTTCCCGATGATGTTATCAATAACGTTATTGATACCGTAAAGTCCAAGGTAAACTTCGATGGTATCGCTGACAAGATCGGCGGTCTGTTCGGTGGCCTCGGCGGCAAGTGACCACAGCAAAGGATCCCATTTCGTAAGAAATGGGATTTTTTCTTTTTATTGAAATAACCCTTGAAAAATGTTGGAATATATGTTATACTAATAACAAACTATAATGGGGGGTGAGTATATGATCTTCGGCAGAAAGGTGCTGGGTGTTATTACAACAAGAGTTAATACACCGTCTGCAAATCTTCTGATAACCCGTCTTGACGAGCAGCTTTCAAAGCATAATTATCGCATTTTCGTATACTCTACCTGTTCGGAGCTCAGCGGAAATACTCCTGCCGAGATAGGTGAGAAGAGCGTTTATGAGCTGATAGATTTCAATATTCTTGATGCGATCGTTGTTACATACGAAAAGATAAAGGACAGAGAGCTTGCAAATGATATCATCGCACGCGCGAAGCAGTGCGGAAAGACCGTGTTTGTAGTTGGCGGCAAGGCAGAGGGCTGTATCAACCTCACATTTGATTATAAAGCAGGCATGCGTGAGATAACCCGCCATGTGCTGGGTCATCACAATGTCCGCAGGCCGCATTTCATGGCAGGATTTGAGGGCAACTCCTTCTCCGAGGAGCGTATAGACGCTTTTAAAGAGGTCCTTGCGGAGTTTGATATCCCGTTTGACAGCAGTATGATAAGCTACGGCAACTTCTGGTCAGAGCCTACCAGAGCCGCAACTAAGGCTTTGATAGATTCGGGCGAGCTTCCCGAGGCGATCATCTGCGCAAACGATACTATGGCAGTTGCGGTGTGCTCTGTGCTTCAGGAGAACGGTATCGCTGTCCCCGATGATATTATCGTAACAGGCTTT
>JAZNWG010000106.1:0-2129 GCA_045593225.1 Oscillospiraceae bacterium | reverse complement strand
TGCAAGAGCCTCGGCGAGTGCGGTCATTGCAAGGCCTGCCGTGCCGAGTATTATCGCGCTCTTTTTGAGCAGGTTCTGAAGCTCGGCTTTGTTCTCTGCTCCGTAGTTGAAGCCGACTATCGGCGCCGAGCCTATCGAATAGCCGATGAATGTCGCAACAAAAATAAAGTTCACATACATGATAACGCCGTATGCCGAAACACCGTCCTCGCCTGCGCACTCCATGAGCTGGAAGTTGTACAGCATGCTTACAAGCGACATGGAGATGTTGCTCATAAGCTCGGACGAGCCGTTGGCGCAGGCCTTCAGCAGCGGACGCGCTTCCAGCCTTGTCCTGCGCAGTCTGAGCAGGCTGCCGTTGTCCCTTGCGAAATAGAAGAACGGTACAAAGCCGCCGACGCACTGGCTTATCACTGTAGCAGCCGCCGCGCCTGCAAGCCCCCAGTCAAAAAGCCACACAAACAGCACATCAAGCACAATGTTCGTGACTCCCGCTGCCACCGTCACAGCAAGTCCGAGCTTCGGTCTTTCTGCTGTTATGAGAAAGCTCTGGAATGCGTTCTGCAGCATGAATGCAGGAGTTCCGAGGAGCACTATCCTGCCGTACAGCACACAATGCGGGAGCAGCGCCTCGGTAGCGCCGAGCAGCCTTGCTACAGGCTCAATGAAGATGATACCGACAGCGGCGAGAGTAACGCCTGCGATGATATCAAGCATGATGAGCATGGTGAAATAGCGCTGCGCACGCTCGTTGTCGCGCTCGCCGAGGGTCTTTGCGACAAGCGCCGAGCCTCCCGCACCCAGCATAAAGCCGAAAGCGCCAAGCACCATGATAAACGGCATGATGAGGTTGAGCCCCGCAAACGGCGTTTTGCCCACGAAATTCGACACGCAAAGTCCGTCCACCACTCCGTAGATAGAAGTGAATATCATCATAACGATGGACGGAATAACAAAGCGTATCAGCTTTTTATATGTAAAATGATCGGAAAGCTTTATCTCCATAACTACCCCTCAAAACATAAAAAAATCGCCCGTAACAGCCTTACAAAGCCGTTTTACCGAGCGCACCCGACATCTTCTTCGACCATACCGCTGCGGCGGAAGGTCCTCCGATGAACTATTCGATTACAAACATATAGAGTATAGCATATACGAGAGGATATGTCAAGAGGGCGACAAAGCCCGACAGGAAACGTCTTCCCTGCCACTTGACAACCGCCCGAAAGCATGGTAAAATATAAGTGTGCAAAGCACTCGATATGGGGCCGTAAAGGCTTCGACGGGGATCTTGAGGCACGATAAGCGAGTAGTGAGGGCGAAATCACTTTAATCGTCGCAACCTAAATTTAAACGCAGACAATCGTCCCGTTTTAGCAGCTGCCTAAGCGCGCTGCCGTCGTTTCTTGAAGGACCACGAGCTTGAAACGGCGTCGACCAGTGGTGAACGCTTCACGTGAGTAGCCTTGCAGCATGAAGTGTACTAAAGGATACCGACCCGCATAGCCTGTTTGTCGGCGCTGCGGCTGGGGAATCTCAGAAGATAAACTGCACTCGGAGAAAGTCGTGAGGACGGGTTTTCGGACAGGGGTTCGATTCCCCTCGGCTCCACCATGGTTACCCATAATCCATAATATGGGAATAGAAAACACCCTTCGTCGTTGGCGGAGGGTGTTTTTGTGTACAGCAAGACAGTTATATTATAATGTGATTTCCTTTTTCAGAAAAATGTAATATACTTAATTATTATATTGATTATCAAATGAGTTTAAATTGTGTTTGAATATTTGATTTTACTATTCGCTCGTTAACTTTATCATCTTCTCCAATTTCTCCACATATGAGCGGAGAGGTCGGATTGTGAGACAAATGGTTACGACAAGCAATAGTTGGATTATAATTTGCATAACAATACAGACACCCATTTTCGCATGTATTATACATACCGATATCAATACTTTCTATGCATCCACATACTGAACGTTGATTTTTATCTTTGCTAATATCAAGTTTGAAATTACCAAGTCTCTCGAGACGTTGTTTATCAATACAATGTGCATGATTAATACCTAACGTAGACAAATCATATTCTTCGGCACATGTATCAATATATATTCCTTCATTTTGAG
>JAZNWG010000105.1:0-2461 GCA_045593225.1 Oscillospiraceae bacterium | reverse complement strand
ACGGTGTGCTGGATATAGTTTCTGCAACAGACGGAATACAGGCGGAAAACGCGGTGTTCATCAGCGGCGGCAGCCTTGAGCTTCACAGCGGCGGCGGTGGCTCTGCGGTGATGTTCAGCGAGCTTGGCGGAAGGTATCTCCGCGGCAGACACGGCGGCTATACAGCAGGCGGCGATAAGGATTTTGATTTCAGCGACCTTGTTTCGGGTGACGGAAGTATCGTCAGCAGCAAGAAGGGCATACGCTCGGGCGGCTTTGTGATGATAAACGGCGGCGAGGCACATATCTCCTCGGCGGACGACAGTATCTACGCAAAAAGCGGAATATTTATCGACAGCGGCAGGCTTAGCTTGAATTCGGGCGATGACGGACTTCATTCCGATGACGGTATAATCATAACAGGCGGCGAGCTTTCAGTCGAGGGCAGCTACAACTCCATTGAGGGCATGATGGTGGAGATACGTGGCGGTGATATAACGCTTGCTTCTCGGCGTTGCGGAATAGTCGCGGCAGGCGGAACACAGCTTGCCTCGTCCTCGGCGACTGACCTTTCCGACAGATATATCAGCATTTCGGGCGGCAATGTAAGCCTCAATTCAGGCGGCAGCGGCATGGATTCAGGCGGTGCGGCAACGGTGAGCGGCGGCATGCTTACTGTGTACTCGGGCGATAATGACCTGTTCGGCTCGGTAGATCACAGGGATTATTTTGCGCTTAGCGGCGGTGTTTTCGCGGCGTTCGGCTCGGACGGCGCTACAAAGGCTCCGAATGTGCTGTCAAGGCCGTGCCTGTCTATCCTCGCGGATATCTCGGCAGGCAGTATGGTTGAGATAATGGACAATGCAGGAAAGCTGATATTCAGCACTGTGGTACCCTCTGCAAGCAGCACTATGCTGTTCTCGTCCGATGAGATAGTATCGGGCGCGGAGTATTGTATTTACGCTGACGATGTCCTGCAGAAAACCGTCATTGCTACGGAGGGTATCAGTGGCGACGGACCTAGCGGCAGAGTTACGGGTATATTCGATAACATCGGAGAGAATACCTCGGAAAAGCAAGAGAATATAGCATGATAAAAAACGGTCTTGGGTTATTCCAAGGCCGTTTTTAGCTTTTTGCACAAAAAAATTACTGAAAATTCGTATAAAATATTACTTTACAATTTCGCTAATTTTACTTAAAATATAAGTATAGATTAGTTTCGGCAAATTAAGCAATTTAATTTAGAAAGGAACGGCCTTATCATGATCAAAAAGTCAGTAACGATGAGCGATATCGCCAAGGTAATGAACGTCAGCACCGTAACGGTATCGAAGGCTCTTGGCGACCGCGACGGCGTAAGCGACGAGCTGCGCGAGCGTATCAAGCAGAAGGCTACCGAGATGGGATATCGTATGCATACGGGCGGCAGAGGCGTGCATGACGGTCTCAGCTACAATATCGGTATAGTTGTAGCGCGTCACTTTATCGGTGATGCGAGCTCGTTCTACTGGGTAGTGTACCGCCATATCGTCGAGCTGCTTCAGGCGCAGAATTTCTACGGAATGCTGGAGGTAATAAACGAGGCAGAAAACGGCGTTGCGGAGATACCCAATTCCGTGCTTGACAAGAAGGTAGACGGCCTTATCGTGCTGGGACAGTTCGCTGACAGCTATGTTGAGCGCCTTATGGCGTACGGACTTCCCACTGTTTTCCTGGATTTCTACGGCAGCCGCGAGGACGCGGAGGCAGTGCTATCCGATAACTTCTACGGCTCATATATGCTGACAAGTCATGTTATTGCGAACGGTCATAGGAAGATAGGCTTCCTCGGCAGCATCAGCAGCACATCGAGCATTCAGGACAGATATCTCGGTTATTACAAGGCGCTGCTGGAGAACAGGATACCGCTGCGTCAGGACTGGATAATCAGCGACCGCTCGAACGAGAGCGATATCTTCCCCGAGTTCACGCTCCCCGCAGATATGCCGACAGCGTTTGTCTGCAACTGCGACGAGACCGCATATAAGCTGGTAAATCAGCTGAAGGCTGCGGGATATTCCATTCCCGATGATATATCGGTGGTAGGCTACGACAACCACATCTATTCCACCATCAGCATGCCGCGCATCACGACTATCGACGTAAACAGCCGCGTGATGTCCTCTGAGGCGGTGGATATAATCCTGCACAAGATCCGCGACGGCAGCTACAAGCGCGGAAGAACGCTCGTAACAGGAAAGCTGGTGCGCAGAGAGAGCGTCAAGAACCTTAATAAAGAATAAAAATTCGGGCGACCAATGGTCGCCCTGTGTTTTATAACCATGTGATCTGTGTGTAGGGGCGAACACAGTTCGCCTGTGTTGACTATCTGTTTTAATTCTGATAAAAAAAGAGCAGGCATTGTGCCTGCTCTCAGTCTGTCGAAAAACTATGTTTTTGCCCGCGAAGCGGGCGTTTTTGATAACTTTTTTGACCGAAT
>JAZNWG010000104.1:0-3165 GCA_045593225.1 Oscillospiraceae bacterium | reverse complement strand
TGCCTGCGAAAAGTGCACAGCTTATGATACCCTTGCAACCTTCGGCGGTCTTTGCGAGACAGTTACAGTAAAGAAGGGCGACGTGCTCTTCCCCAGAATAGATATGGACAAGGAGATCGAGGAGCTTAACGCTATGCTCGCCCCCAAGCAGGAATACCGCGAGGATGAGGATCTCGACAAGGCAAACATTATCGGCATCGAGGAATTTGCAAACGTAAAGCTCAGAAGCGGCGAGATAACAGCCTGCGAGAAGATAAAGAAGGCAAAGAAGCTGCTGAAGCTTCAGGTAGATGACGGCAGAGGCGGCAGACAGATCGTTTCGGGAATCGCAACCTGGTACACTCCCGAGGAGCTTATCGGCAAGAAGATCGTATTCGTGGCAAACCTCGCCCCCGCAAAGCTTTGCGGCGAGGAGAGCCAGGGCATGATCCTTGCTGTTGACGCAGGCGACAACGATGTCCGCGTTCTCTTCCTCGACAGCGACGTTCCCAACGGAAGCACTATCAGATAAATTTATTTAACATCACATAAAAAGGGGGGGCATGAAGCTTGGATATTTCAAGAATGGCGAATATCGCCTCGGTAAATCAGACTAATCTTACCAAATCATCGGAGCACAGGACATCTGAAAAGAACTCCACGCTTGCCTCCGAGCATACCGACAGCTTTATAAAATCGCAGAAAGCATACACTCCGGCCTACACCAAAAGCTCCGCACAAAAGCAGAACAGTGACAACAATCTGCTTCAGCGCGAGGACGCCGAGGATAAGGTAGGGGCAATAAAGCAGGGCGAGGGCAAAACAAAGTCCGAGCTGCTTACAGAAGGCGTTCAGCACATTATCCGAGCAATGTTCGTAAAACAGGGCGAGGTGTTGTCGGGTGCTGTTCCGAGCGTCGGCGCAAAGCTGTACGCGGAGGAGCTGCTTTCGCAGCTGAGAAAGCTGTACGGCAGCGATGAAACACTGGAGAACGACCCGCGCTACTGGCAGGCAGAGCCTACAGCTGACCGCATAATGTTGTTTTTCGAGTGTGTGTCGCTCGATGACGATAAGACAACTATGCTTGACCGCTCGTTCAACGGCGCGTTCAAGGAAACAGAGGAGCTTTTCGGCGGCAGGGGCAGACTTCCCCTTGAAAGCTACGAAACAAAGGCTCTGATACAGGAAAAATATTTCAATGCGAAGGCGGCAGTTTAAGCAATGGGAATTTTTGAAACTCACGCACATTACCTCAAAGAAGATTTCGGAGATGACCTCATTCCGCTTATCGAGAGCATGCCGAGCCTCGGTGTCGAAAAGATCATCGCGGTGGGCTATGATCTGCGCTCCAGTGCCGAGGAGATAGAGCTTGCACACAGATTTCCGCACGTCTTTGCTGCAGCGGGAGTTCACCCCGAAAACTGCTATGAGCTGCCCGAAAACTGGCTTTTGCAGCTAGAAGCAATGCTCGCAGATGATAAGATCTGCGCGCTTGGCGAGATAGGGCTTGATTACCACTACGACAACACCGATAAGGTCGTTCAGGCAGAGGTTTTTGAGAAACAGCTGCAGCTCGCTGAAAAGCTGAATTTGCCTGTTATTATCCACTCACGCGACGCCTGCGAGGATACAATGAATATACTTAAAAAGCACCAGCCGCGCGGAGTTCTCCACTGCTTTTCAGGCAGCGCAGAAACCGCCGCTGAGGTAGTAAAGCTCGGTATGTACATCGGCTTTACAGGCGTGCTTACATTCAAAAACGCAAAAAAAGCGCTTGCTGCGTGCGAGGCAGTGCCGCTTGACAGACTGCTGCTTGAAACGGACTGCCCGTATATGGCACCCGTTCCGCACAGAGGAAAGCGCTGCGACAGCTCAATGATACAGTTTACGGCTGCAAAAATGGCTGAAATAAAAGGCGTTTCCGCCGAGGAAATGATAGATATTGCAAGAAAGAACGCGGAAAGGCTGTTCGGGGTATGATCGACAGAATTCCGCACAGATCAACACAAAGGAGTTACTATGGACGCTGACAGTCGAAGTACAAACGCAACAGAAATCACAGAAAAGCCTAAAGAGCATAAGGTGCGCAGATTTCTTCTGGGCTGGCTCATTGCGCTGAACAAGGGTATCACAAAGCTGCTGAAGAAGGCTCTCGGCAACGACTATATGGAGGTCACCGAGGATGAGGTAATGGACATGGTGGACGCGCTCGCCAAAGCCCCGAACGAGGACGGCGAGGACAACGGCATCGAGGAAATGTCGGCTAAGATGATAAATAACATCTTCGAATATGACGACCTCACCGCCGAGGACGTAATGACCCACCGCACCAATATCGTAGGCGTTGACAAGGACGTATCGCTTGACGATATAATCTACCTCGCGCTCGACAAAGGCTTTTCAAGAATACCTGTCTATGACGGAAGCATCGATAAGATAATAGGCATAATTATCGTAAAAGATCTGCTATGCCTTGTCGGAGAAAATGACACCTCGGATTTCAAGCTTGCGGATTTTCTGCGCGATGTGATATTTATCCCCGAAGCTTGCCCCTGCTCCGATACATTCCAGTCGCTGACCTCGCTGAAATCGGGCATGGCGGTAGTTGTGGACGAGTACGGCGGCACTGCAGGCATAGTAACGCTTGAGGATATCATCGAGGCTGTCATGGGCAATATTCAGGACGAGTACGACGACGAAAAGTCCGAAATAGTAAAGATAGGCGACGAGCAATACGACGTTGACGGCGAGACCGACCCCGAGGAGGTATTCGCGCTGTTCGGAGCAACGCTTCCCGAGGAACACGAGTACGAGACCATCGCAAGGTTTATTACAGATAAGCTCGGTTATATCCCCGAGGGCGACGAGATAGTGCCCCCCAGCGTTGACTACGAGGGAGTCCATCTTGTGGCGCTGAATATCGAGGACAGATGTATCTTAAAGGTGCGCGTGTCCAAGGCAGAGCCTGTTGCCGAAAATCCCGAAGAGGAAGAATAACTATAAGCCGCTTGCTTTGCAGGCGGCTTCCTATATTTTGTTGATTGATTTTTATCGGGAGTGGTGATATAATTAGTAGGGCGGCATGCCCACATGCCGCCGCCAGCACTGCGACAAAACCTTGCGGCGGGCTGAAGGCAGCCCGCCCTACATGACACAGGAGTTAATTATGATAGAAACCATCGAATT
>JAZNWG010000103.1:0-4896 GCA_045593225.1 Oscillospiraceae bacterium | reverse complement strand
GAACAGGGCAAGCAGCAGCATTCGTCGATACTGGATGTGCTGGCATAAAAGAAAAGGTGCGATATGTTTGGTATCGCACCTTTTTGAGTGTTTAAGATCTACTGGCTTAATTCTCGATTATCCTGCCGTCGGTGGAGATAGTTACTACCTGCCACGGTATAAATTTTCCACTGGCTTTAAGCGCGTTCCTGGCAGCATTTTCTATTCCGCCGCAGCAGGGAACCTCCATCCGTACAATTGTGAGGCTTTTTATATCGTTGTTGGAAATGATCTGTGTAAGCTTGTCGGTGTAATCGCCTTCATCAAGCTTAGGGCAGCCGATAAGTGTAATTCGGTTTTTGATAAAATCCTCATGAAAACGACCGTATGCATAGGCTGTGCAGTCTGCTGCAATAAGCAGATCAGCGTTGTTGAAGTAAGGTGCATTGACAGGTACAAGCTTTATCTGTACAGGCCATTGTGAAAGCCTGCTATGTGCTGGTATCACAGCAGTTTCAGTGGTTTCAGCGCGCTTGATAGCTTTGGCATTCGTTCCCGGGCATCCACAGGGAAGAGGCACGCTCTTCTTAGCTTTAGCGGCAAGCACTGCAGCTTCGTTGTAGGCGGGTGCCTCGCGCTCCTCAAAGGAGATAGCGTTTGTGGGACATGCCGGCAAACAGTCACCGAGACCATCACAGTAGTCCTCGCGCAGAAGCTTAGCCTTTCCGTTGACAATGACGATAGCGCCCTCGTGACAGGCTTCGGCACAAAGTCCGCAGCCATTGCATTTTTCTTCATCTATCTTTATGATTTTTCTTATCATCTTTTTTCCTCCTTGTTGACTTTGTGATCTCATTATAGTATAATTAGATCATTAAGTATGTTGAAATTTCAACAAAAGGAGCGCTTATGCAAAAATATTCTGATGTACTGAAAAAATGTAGGCTTTTTGATGATATAGGTGACGATAACCTTATGGCAATGCTCAGCTGTCTGCGTGCTAAGGTGCGGCATTTCGGAAAAAACCAATCAATCATGTCCGAGGGCGAAAGAGCTGCTGATATAGGAATAATGCTGAAGGGAAAGGCACAGCTGATACGTGATGATTACTACGGAAACAGGAGCATCATAGCAAATATCCAACCATCTCAGCTTTTTGCGGAAAGCTTTGTTTGTGCAGGCGCTGAGACCGTGCCTATCAATGTTGTTGCAACGGAAGACAGCGAGGTAATGCTGATAGACGGTGATCATATACTGCATACCTGCAGCAACTTCTGCAGCTTCCATAATCAGATGATATTCAATCTGATGAGGATAGTAGCCACCAAGAATATCATATTCGATCAGAAGATGGAGATAACCTCCAGACGCACGACCCGCGAAAAACTCATGACCTACCTCATGCAGCAGGCTAAAGCTCACAAAAGCGATAGCTTTACAGTTCCGTACGACAGGCAGGAGCTTGCTGATTATCTTGAGGTAGACCGCAGCGGACTTTCTGCCGAAATAAGCAAGCTGCGACGCGAGGGCGTTCTGGAATGCAGGAAGAATGAGTTCAAGCTTTTATAATTGTAAAAAAGCCATCGTCAGGTGAACGATGGCTTTTCAATTCAGCTCCAGTAATCGACTTCATCAGGAAGTCCGATATCCTTTGCTCTGAATACAGGCTCTTTGCCTTCCTTGCGTTGCTTTTCGTAGTCTTTTAATGTTCTCAGAGCATACCTTGAAAGAATCAAGATCACGGGCATATTTATCAACACCATTCCTCCCATAAGCATATCAGATAGGTTCCACAGCATTTCTGCGTCCAGTACGGCACCGAACAGCACGATGAACGAAAAGATGATGTGCACCGTTCTCATGAAGCCCTTACTCGGCGTTTTGTGAAGGATATATTCAAGACAACGGTCAACGTAGAATACATTTCCCAGCAAAGTTGTAAATGCAAACATTACCATAGCCACGGTTATGAACATAGGACCGAAGTCACCAAGAGTAGTGCTTAGCGACTTCTGGATATAAGCTGCACCTGAAATCTCTGCATTAGGCTCAACACCGGAGCACATGCACATAAATGCTGTGGCAGTGCATACGAGCAGCGTGTCAATGAATACCGAAAGTACCTGTACAAGGCCCTGCTTTGCAGGGTGCCTTACCTCAGCACTTGCAGAGGCGTTGGGGGCAGAGCCCACGCCCGCCTCGTTGCTGAACAAGCCGCGCTTTATTCCGTACATTACACAGCTTCCACCGAAGCCGCCGAAGATAGCTTCAAAGTTGAACGCCTCGGTGAAGATCTTTACAAAGACATCAGGCAGGGAAGTGATGTTCATCATAATTACTAGAACAGCTACAAGAATATAAGCAACACCCATGACAGGAACAAGCACGCTTGTTGCCTTGATAACACGTGAGCCGCCGCCCAGAAGGCAATAGCACACGAGTACTGCGGTAACAAGTCCGATTATCCACGGTGTGTAGGTGGTATCGTAGAAATCATAAGCTTCGAAGGTGCTTTGCAGATTGAATGATGCGAGCATATTAAAGCCATAGCCATAGGTAAGGATAAGAAACACCGCGAATACGATTGCAAGAGCCTTGTTTTTCAGCGCTGCCTCGATATAATAAGCCGGGCCACCGTAGCTGCCCTCGGGTCCGCGCTTTTTGTATATCTGCGCAAGTGTACTTTCAATAAAAGCCGAAGCACTTCCGATGATAGCGATAAGCCACATCCAGAACACCGAGCCAAACCCTCCGAGGCAAAGCGCAGTCGAAACGCCGATGATGTTGCCGGTACCGACTCTGGAAGCGGTTGAGACCATAAGTGCCTGAAAAGAGGATACACCCTTGCCGTCAGCAGGCTTTTCCATGACAGCGCGAAGCTGCTCCTTGAAAAGTCTGAAGGGCGCAAATCTTGTGGCGACAGTAAAAAACAGACCGCCTGCTACCAGCAGGATTATCAAGATGTAGCTGTACAGTGCGTCATTTATTGAGCTGATGATATTGTCGAGCATTTGTGAACTCCTTTTTGTTAATAGATAAATAACATTATATACTTAAAAAGTATTTTTGTCAAATTATTATTCTAATATAGTAATGATAGATATTAAGGAAAAGCCCACCTTTATGGTGGGCTTTCAGGTATTATAAAAGCTTTTCGTAATTACGTTTCTGAAGTCGCTTTATGAATTCCTCAACACAAAGCGGTCTGTCATATAAGTATCCCTGAACCATTGAGCAATCTATACTTTTCAGGAATTTTGCCTGTTCGACAGTTTCAACGCCCTCTGCGATCACTCTCATTCCGAGTTCTCTTATCATCTTGACAATGTTGCGGACAACGATCTCATCAGTCTTGCTTTGAGTGCGTGAGATGTTGTCAAGGAAGGATTTATCAAGCTTAACGACATCAAACATGAAGTCCGTAAGAAGATTAAGCGAGGAATAGCCTGTTCCGAAGTCGTCTATGGATGTCACAACGCCGTTATTCTTCATGGTGGATACGAGGTGCTTGAAAGCATCATAGTCGTTGAAGTCCGACATCTCTGTCATTTCGACTTCTATATATTTTGTGTCGATTCCATACTTGTTGATAATATCTATTATTTCCTGTGCGAGGTTTGGATCATGGAGATGAGTTTTTGAGAAGTTGACGGATACTGTTACAGGCTCAATACCTCGACTAAGCCAGCTGGCGATGTCACGGCAAACACAGTCAAGTATATAGAAGTCCAGTGTACATACGTTTCCGTCACGTTCAAAAACGGGGATAAAATCGGCAGGCGATACAAGCTTTCCGTCTCGATTCCATCTGACAAGAGCCTCACAGCCACATATACAGCTTTCTGTCAGGTCTATCTTTGGCTGATAATACACTACAAACTCGCGGTTCTTGATAGCTATAGGGAAAAGGGAAGTAAGTGTATGCTCAAATGCGACCCTTTTCATGATCTCAGGGGTAAATATGACAACATTGAGAGCAGGGTTTCTTCTTGCGCTTCCTACTGCTGTTGCTATACAGTCCATTACATGGGGCATCTTGTCACCGCTTTCTATGTTATACATACCTATACGTGAAGCAATGGCAAAAGACATTTTTGTGCTGTCCAACTGAACTTCGATCGTTAGTTCAGTCAGATTTTCCAAGATCATATCAGTGGTTTCTTTCTTCACGAGTAGAGTGAAATTGTCGCCGCCGAGTCTGGCTGCATATTCATCATCAGAAAGAAGATCATGTAAAGCTTTTGCATAAGCGATGATCACCTTATCGCCGTGTTTGCCGCCTATCTGGCTGTTTATGCATCTGAAATTTTTAAGGTTCAGGTACATTGCATTGTATTCGTGGAGCTTGTTCTGAGCGGCTAGACCGTTGCCGACAGCGAGGAAGCCTGCGGTGTTGGGGAGCTTCGTAAGCGCATCTCTTGTAATTGTTGCTTTTATAATATCCGTAAGGCGAGCACGACCAAATATCACAAACATGCTTTTGTGTAAAAATTCGATCTCTTCCTTTTGAACACGATTCCACTTGCGTCCCTTGATAGGATAGGAACGGAAAACGACTTTTCCATTGTCGCCTGTTTTATGCTCTGTTCTGACTTCATCGTTATCAAAACCACTAGGAGAGAGGAAAAGCTCTGTTATGATTTCTCTGCCATTTTCGCTATACGGCATCGGAGAAGCGTGGAATTCGCATGCGCATCTTCCAAGAAAAACATCGTCAGCAATATTATAAAGTTCATTGCCAATAATTGTAGCGAGTTGTTCAACAGGGACGCCTACCTTTTCTATATTTGAAAAAAAGTTTTTAAAGTTTTCACTGCATAAAAAGTTTTTCATAAATGCCTCCACAACTATCATTGTTTATATTTTATCATTTTTGAATGTTAATGTCTATAGCACAAATGACGAATTAAGTGGATT
>JAZNWG010000102.1:0-1787 GCA_045593225.1 Oscillospiraceae bacterium | reverse complement strand
GAAGCTGTTTAAGCTGACCCCCCTGCAGGATAACTTCAACTGCAACTTCAACGTGCTTATCGCAGGTACTCCGCGAGTTATGGGCGTAGGAGAGATACTTTCCGAGTGGATAGAATTCCGCCGCGAGTGCGTGCGTAGACGAGTTTATTTCGATCTGCAGAAGAAAAAGGAAAAGCTGCACCTGCTGCTCGGTCTGAAGAAGATACTGCTTGATATCGACAAGGCTATCAAGATAATCCGCGAGACCGAGGAAGAAGCAGAGGTAGTACCTAACCTCATGATCGGCTTCGGAATCGACGAGGTACAGGCTGAATATGTCGCAGAGATAAAGCTGCGCCACATCAACCGCGAGTACATCTTGAAGCGCACGCAGGAGACAGACGACCTTGAAAAAGAGATCGCTGAAATGGAGGATATCCTCGCGGACCGCAAGAAGATAAGCAGGCTCATTATAGACGAGCTTCGCGATATCATCAAGAAATACGGTCAGCCGCGCCGCACGATGTTCCTGTACGATGTTGCGGAGGCAGAGTCGGTAGTCGAGGAGGAGCTCCCCAAGGCTTACCCCGTAAACCTGTTCTTTACGAAAGAGGGCTACCTCAAGAAGATCACTCCCCAGTCGCTGCGCATGAGCAATCAGCAGAAGCTGAAGGAAGGCGACGAGATAGTATACCAGCGTGAGGTATCCAGCAATTCCGAGCTGCTGTTCTTTACTGATAAGTTCCAGTGCTACAAGAGCCGCCTTAACGACTTCGAGGAAACAAAGGCAAGTGTAATGGGCGATTATGTTCCTGCAAAGCTCGGACTTGACGAGGGCGAGAACATCACATTCATGGCAGTAACGGAAAGCTACAAGGAGCAGCTTGTTATATTCTTCAAGAACGGTAAGTGCGCGAAGATACCGCTCTCCTCCTTTGAGACCAAGACCAAGCGCAAAAAGCTTCAGAATGCCTATTCCGACCTTTCTGAGGTAGTCGGAATGTTCGTTACCGAGGGTGATACGGATTTCGTGCTGAAATCCTCCGCAGGCAAGGTGCTTGTGTTCAATACAGCGCTCGTGCTGCCCAAGGCTGCAAGAGATACGCAGGGCGTACAGGTCATGAGGCTCACAAAGGCAGAGCTTACAGGTGCTTATCTGCTTGAACTCAGCGACCTCAAAAAGCCCGAGGATTTCCGCATAAAGACGATACCCTCGGCAGGCAGCGTTTCGGGAAAGGATATTTCCCAGCTCAGCTTATTCTGATATTAACAAACTATAAAATTATTCCTATAACGGAGGTAATCAAAATGCTTACAGATATCGAAATTGCTCAGCAGGCTAAAATGATGAAGATAAAGGACGTAGCAGCGAAGCTCGGCGTTACAGAGGACGAGCTGGAGCCATACGGCCACTACAAGGCAAAGCTGTCACAGGCGCTCATTGACAGAGTTAAGGATAACGCAGACGGCAAGCTTATCCTTGTTACAGCTATCAACCCCACCCCCGCAGGCGAGGGCAAGACCACAACTTCCGTAGGTCTTGCAGAGGGTATGAACAAGATCGGCAAGAAGGCTTGTCTTGCACTGCGCGAGCCCTCTCTCGGCCGCGTATTCGGCGTTAAGGGCGGTGCTGCAGGCGGCGGCTACGCTCAGGTAGTTCCCATGGAGGATATCAATCTCCACTTCACAGGCGATATGCACGCTATCACAGCGGCAAACAACCTGCTCGCAGCCATGATGGATAACCACATCCAGCAGGGCAACGAGCTTGGCATCGACGTAAGACGCATCCTGTTCAAGCGCTGCCT
>JAZNWG010000101.1:0-3382 GCA_045593225.1 Oscillospiraceae bacterium | reverse complement strand
CCCTCCTGCTTGCGGAGCAGCTTGCGCAGGAATTCCTTTACCTCTGTTTCATTATCCCAGTCCTTTACGCCCGTCTTGATTTCACCACGCATCTCCATCACCTTGATGTTTGCGCCGCCGTGACGGGGGCCCTTAAGCGAGCCGATAGCCGCAGCGTAAGCGGAATAAGCGTCTGTTCCCGACGAAGAAACAGTTCTACAAGTGAATGTGGAATTGTTACCGCCGCCGTGCTCGGCATGAACCATCAGCGCAATATCAAGCAGCTTAGCTTCCTCGGGAGTGTAGGAACGGTCATCACGCAGTGTGGAGAGAATACTCTCCGCAAGGCTCTCGTCCTTCTTTATCTGGTGCATTACCATAGAGTCGTTATGATAGAAGCGGCGCATGGTCTGATAAGATGTGACCATGATAGCGGGAAGTCTGGAAATTACCGAGATAGCCTTCATCATCTCGCTCTCGATGGACTTGTCCTCGGGAGAGGAGTCATAGCTGTACAATGCAAGCACCGACTGCGACATCTTGTTCATGATGTTGGGCGAGGGATTACGCATGATAACGTCCTCGCTGAAATACATGGGAAGCTCACGATACTCTGCGATCATGCGCGAGAATGTAGTAAGCTGATCCTCATCGGGAAGTCTGCCGAAAAGCAGCAGATACGCTACCTCCTCGTAGCCGTAGCGCTGATCGGACATAGCGCCTTTTACAAGATCCTTGATGCTGTAACCGCGATAGATGAGCTCGCCCTCGATAGGCTGCTTGTCACCCTCGCTGAGCACGTAGCCGTGTACGCAGCAGACATTTGTGATACCTGCAACCACACCCGAGCCATCGGAATTTCTAAGTCCGCGCTTTACGCCGAATTTATTGTAAAGTCCGTTGTCAATAACGCTGTTTGTAACAAAATCCTCGCACATTTTCTGCAGTGCGGCAGAGGATTTCAGTTCTTCCATCTTCTGCATGATGTTCTGCCTCCTGATTCTTTTATTCTCTCTTTTTTATATACATAAATACAGATTAATTATACTATATTTCATTATTAAAGTCAAGCAAAATCTGCCAAAAATGAATTATTCCGAATAAAAAAATTCATAATTCACAAGTGCGAAAGAAAAGAAAGTGCAGGTAAAAATGAAAAAAGCTATCATTGCCATTATAATACTGATCTCCGCAACGCTGACAGCGTGGCTGATGTACCCTGTCGGCGGTAGCGTTCTCCCCGAGCGCATAAGCCTTTACCTCACCGAGGAAAGCCGTATAATCACGCTGTCCTACCGCGATTATCTTGCAGGCTGTATGTTCGGTACGGTACCCCCTACCTGCGGCAAGGAAGTGCTGGACGCTATCGCCTGTGCCGTTAACAGCAAGGCTCTGTACCTGCTGAAGAACGAGCCTCGCCGCAGCTTTATGGGAGCAGACCTCAGCGATGACAGCGATGTATGTCTGCCATTTATGACCACTGATGCTGCAAAAGCCGAGTTCGGCGAGCGATATACAGCACTCTGCGAAAAGATATACAAGTCCGTTGACTACGGAATGGGGCACGCTCTTACATACAACGGGAGCATTATCTCTGCCAATATATGCAGATTTTCGACAGGCGTGACTGACAGCAGCGAAGCGCTGCCGTATCTGACTTCAGTCACCGTTCCCGCTGACGAAAACGTGGAGGCCGCACTCTCTACCCGCGTGCTCTCGGCAGATACGGTAATGCGCACACTTTCAAAGGAGCTTGGCGTGACATCACTTCCCGACAAGCGCGAGAAATGGTTCTCTGAACCCGTGTATCTCCCGAGCGGAACTCTGCAGGAGATATGCTTCGGTGGGAAAAGGCTGTCGGGGCAGCAGCTGAGAAAAGCATTTGGATTTCGCAGTGCCGCTGTTACAGTGGAATACACCGAGCAGAGGTTTGTTTTCACGATAAAGGGCTGGGGCGACAATCTCGGAATGAGCATTAACGGCGCGTCTGTCATGGCAAGAAAGGGCTGCTCGTGCAAGGAGATACTGGCGTATTTTTACCGAGGAGCCGAGCTTACTGCCCTATAAAATAACAGACCCGCGCTTTCGCACGGGTCATGATATGTAATAAAATCTCAGCTTCTATAATATATGTTATGAGAACAACGTTCTCATAACTCTGCGAAGCAGATTGCCGCAAAGCGGCAAACATATATTTCAAGGTTCTCGTCGCTGTTCGAAATCTTCGATTTCGGTAACAGCCGAGGTTCTTATAATATAATTCGATCAGCTCAGCTTCTGCAGATCCTTCAGGCAATCAGCGCAGACGTTCTTGCCCTTGAATACTGTGATGCCGCTTGCATTGTTGCAGAAAGCGCAGGCAGGCATATACTTCTTCAGAATGATCTGATCGTCCTCTACATAGATCTCAAGGCTGTCCTTTATGCCAATGTCAAGTGTTCTTCTCAGCTCGATCGGGATAACGATTCTTCCAAGCTCGTCCACTTTTCTTACTATTCCTGTTGATTTAACCATGATATTTTCCCTCCGAATTATGTGCAAGTTTCTTCTGACAATTTGTCTTACTTTCTGCCACAATTATAGCATATATCCATTTTTTTGTCAATTTGGAGCAAGGGAATATTTGTAAGAAAAAAGCTAAAAAATGTCGATAGAAAGTAAATGATAGTGTCACTTTTTATTACCAAACGTCAATTCCCCTTGATTTCATGCGATATATCAGCTACTTTACGCGATATTTCCGATAAAAAATCACGCAAAAATAACATTTTTCTTTTCTGAAATAAACACAGATCAAACCGACGGGAGCTGTATGAAATGAGATTTTTAATGGGAGTTCTGCCCTGCGTAGCTGTCATATTCGGACTTATAAATGGCAGAGCGCAGGAGATGTCATCAGCCATTCTCGAAAACGCTGACAAGGCTGTGACGCTGGCACTTTCGCTATGCGGCATAATGTGCCTGTGGTGCGGACTTATGAAGGTAGCAGAAAAGGCAGGAATCGTCAAAGCACTTTCGAAGCTGCTGTCGCCGCTGCTTTCGCTACTTTTCAGAGGGCTTAAAAAGGGTGGCACAGCAATGCAGCTTATCTCCATGAATATAACCGCAAACATTCTGGGACTCGGAAACGCTAGCACACCGCTCGGAATAAAGGCTATGCAGGCTATTGCTGACGAAGAGGACGCAAACGGCACCGCAACTGACAACATGGTGCTGCTCACCGTAATGAACACCGCTAGCCTGCAGATAATCCCCACGACAGCTGCAGCACTGCGAGCCGCCTTCGGTGCTGCTCAGCCGATGGATATCCTTCCCTGCGTGTGGATAGTGTCAATATACTCGTTGATAGTGACGATAACCGCCGCGAAGCTATTCTCGCGCTTCAGCAAACGGAGATACAGCA
>JAZNWG010000100.1:0-4264 GCA_045593225.1 Oscillospiraceae bacterium | reverse complement strand
AATATTGGTCAGCAGCACCCACACCGCGAAAATCACACCGACTGCAATGACAGAAATTTTTATAATGCGTTTTTTCATATAGCACCTCGTCAGCTGAGGATCTCCACACCCTTTGGCGAGATCAGCACATTCGTTCCGCTGTTCGGCAGCTTCTGTATGGCTTCTCTGTCGCCACCAAGCTCCCTGAACGCAAACCACTCGCGCAGTCTGTCGATGTTTTCAGGTCTGCTTACTAAGAAGCTCTCCCCTTTATGATGCACCGCAACGGGCGAGCATACCTCCGCCAGCTTTTTCGCCAGCGCAAACGCCTGCTCCGCGCAAAGACTGCCCGAATCTGCGCTCAGCAATATATTCGTAGTTTCCGTTGCCGTGCTCTCGTCCATTCTCACCATAAGCTTGCGTTTCTTAGCAGAAAGCTTGTAGTTTATGCGCCGCGGCGAATCCCCCGCAGCATACTCTCTGTGCTCGTAGCCTGCCATGCCGCCAAAAAGCGTAGATCTGCTCTCCTCCTGCTGCTCCTCGTCAGTCGGGATACTGCTCGGTACGACATCAGGGCCTTTGTATTCAATAACGCGCGGAACTACGCCTATCGACGATATCTGATCCGCCTTCCGCCTGAAGCGTGCCACTCCGAAAAAGTCTGCAAGCTGCACTTCGCTTATCGTGATTTTATTCAGCCCGCATTCAGTAGGTCTGAATGACAGCTCAACGACAGAGCTGCTGCTTAACATCAGCGAAAGCTTTGCCACAAACGGCTGACCCGCAAGCTCGCCGCTTATCGTCACAAACGGCACAAAGCAAAAGCCTTTCTTGCTTATCTTAAGCCTTGCCGTCGTCTTTTCGCCTACCGAGGTCATGCCCGAAAAGCCGTCCATGGATACCACCACATTGTTGCGCGAGAATATCACCGGCACCGCCGAAAGAACGACTGCTGCAAGCACAGTATACATGAGCAGCCAGCCTGTTTCACCGTCGATAAACAGTAGTATCACCGCAGAAAAGAACAATGTCTGAACAAGTCCTGATAACACTTTCATCGCTTCAGCACCCTCTTTCTTCTGCATATACGCCTGAAGCAGCGATACAGCTCATCTGTATCGGCATCGGAAGGCTCTCCCGAATACATCAGCCTATCCGCTGCGCTGCAGATAGCTTCAGCCTCCTCGGGAAGCGACAGCATATTCGCGATAACATCGCGCGTCTCGCCACAGGTGGTGATCTCTTCGTTGCTGTCGCTGAGCTCACAGGCGATCGCTCTCGTGCGGAAATATACAGCCTTCACGCGGGAAGCACTGCTCCGCATGCGGTATGTAAGCATAAACCACAGCAGTCCGAGCCTTTTACGGAACACAAATATCAGCACCAGTACGATAACTGCCGCTATCGTTATCAGCAGAGCGATCAACGCCATCTGCTCCGCCGAAGCTTCATCTGCCACTTCAACATGCGCAGTCGCGTCAAGGTTCACCCAGCCGCAGCCCTTTACATACACCTGCGTATAAGCATGAGCCTGCGCAGCCGTTACATTGTAAACGCCATGCTCGTCTCGGCAGTCCTCGCTCAGCGCGAAGCCTTCGGTATAACGCGCAGGCAATCCTGCCGCTCTCGCAAGCAGCGTCGTTGCCGTTGCGAAATCGCTGCAGATACCGCGCTTGCTGTCAAATACGAAATACTCGACCTCGGCGCTCTGCGGAACGAATCCTAGGTCGTAAACAAAACCGTTTTTGCCGAACCACTCTTCTATGGCGAGATATCTTTCATAATCGCTCTCACAGCCTGCGGTTATCTCCTGCGCAAGCTCGTATATCTCAGCGCTTATTCCGTCAAAGCCGGTCAGCTCATAATATTCAAGCGCATCGGTATACTCCTCGCGGAAAGCGTTATAAGTGCTGTAATCAATAACGCCCTCGTAGTGCGCATCGCCCAGAAGATTAAGGAAATCTACTCTCTCCATTATATCGGAATGCACTGCGTCAGGTGCGTCCGCATAATAGCTCACGACATATTTGGCTCCCGTGGTAGCAACAGCCGAGAACATCTCGCCCTTGAGCGTACGATATATGTCGACAACATCCTCCTGAAACTGCACCGAATACACATTTACAGGGTGCATGATCACCGCAGACGCGCCGCTGTTATCGACCACTCTTATATAGACTTCGGCAGTCGTTGCTCCGTATTTTTCGAGCCCTGACAGCTCGTGCGCGTACTTATCAAGCTTACCGTCCTGTGCGCCGTTTATCAGCGCCTTGAACAACGCTGCATAGCTGCGCTCCTGTGCGCTTTGCTTCCAATTTACATAGCCCGTGTTGTACTCTGACGGTATGTACGTCCAGCCCTCCGAGCCCATGTACACATCAAAAGACCACCTGTCCACATGATACGGAACTCGTGTCTGGGCCACAAAAAGCACCTCGTCTGACGGGTCGTTGTCGCCTGTGTTTACCGATGAATTCGATGAAAAGTTGCTGATAGTCACACCGTTATAAAAGCCTCTGTTGCTCTGAAGCATAGTATCAAAATAACGGCCCATAGGCGTGACCTCGCTTCGCGGTATCACAAGCGCCACAGCCAGCGACACTGCACCCAGCACCATTGCTGTCACAATGCGGGTGCGCTTCTCATTTGCACCGCCGAAAACCGCCACATTGGCGTCTTCGCACCGATGCGCAGAGCAGCAAGCGGCAGAAATAAACGAGCCGAAGATGAGCGCCATAAGCGGCAGCGCAAGCTTTCCTGCAGTTCGCGCCGCAAGTATTATCGGGATAAATGCGGGCAGCAGCAGATAATTCACCCTCGGCAGCACAGCCGAGAAATAGCAGCATATAAAGCCCACTACCACCGAAAACATTAATATCGCACAGATAGCATAGGCCCAGTCGAAATACGCCGAAGCCGAGAACAGAAAATGCGCAAAGCCACGCACCTGCGGGTCATTGCTGTCGCCTATCAGCTCCACGGCAGCGATAAAATCCATAAACGAGAATGCCACCGTTGCTATCGCACCAAAGCAAGCCATAAGCATCAGCGATGTCACCACCGTAGCACCCACCTTGCTTCTTTGCGCCTTGTATACCAGCATATACACACCTGTCGAAAGCGCGCACATAAGCGCCGAGCAGACAAACACCTGCTCGCGGCATATAGTGTACATAAGCGATATGCATATTATCCAGACATAAGGAAGCACGCCCAGCGGCTGCGCGCCCTCATATCTTATCTTTGGTTTCTTTTGCATCATTACTTAAAATACGAATACAGGCGGCAGAGCATCATTCCGTTGTAAAGCTTGCGGTTTTTGTCTGCCTTTTGTCCGAATGTGTCCTCAAACTCCTCATCGGGAGTGATGATATAGAGCTGGTTTCCGTCAAGCGGGAGCAGCTTTTCGCCCATTGTGCGGTATATCTCGCGCGCTTCGGATATCTCCAGCATGCGCTCGCCATAGGGCGGATTTGTGATTATTTTGAGTGGCTGAGAGGGCGCAGCAAAATCGCTTATCGCGCGCTTTTCACAGGTTATCTTTACGCCTGCCTTTTTCGCGTTTGCCGCTGTAAGCTCCACGCACGCACCATCTATGTCATAACCGAAAGCCTTGAACTCCGTTCCGCGCTTTATCTGCTCCGCAGCCTCTGCACGCGCCGTCTGCCACAGCTTTTCGGGGATAAAGCCGAATTTCTCCGCAGCAAAGCTCCTGCGAAGTCCCGGAGCAATGTTGAGCGCCTTCAGCGCAGCCTCGATAAGCAACGTTCCCGAGCCGCAGAAGGGATCGCAGATAACGTCGTTCTCGCGAACCCTCGCGATATCAATAATTCCTGCCGCGAGCGTTTCCTTGATAGGCGCCGCGTTGCTCTCTCGGCGGTAGCCGCGCTTGTGAAGTCCTGCTCCGCTTGAATCAAGCATCAGCAGCACCTCGTCCTTCATGATAGAAAAGCGTATCTGGCACACCGCGCCGCTTTCGGGCATGGTATTAAGCCCGTAAGCCTTGCAGAGATTTACCGCCATAGCCTTCTTGATTATCTTCTGGCAGGCAGGAACGCTTTTCAGCACCGAATTCAGCGAATGTCCCGTATTGGGAAATGCGTCATATCTGCCGATATATTCCGACAGGGGCAGCTTCTTTATGCCCTCGAACAGCTCGTCAAAGGTCTTAGCCTTGAACTGGCCGAGAACCACTCCCACACGCTCCGCTGTGGAAAGGCAGAGGTTTGCCTTAACGCACACCGATGCGTCGCCGCTGAACATAACTCGTCCGTCGCTGACAACG
>JAZNWG010000099.1:0-22294 GCA_045593225.1 Oscillospiraceae bacterium | reverse complement strand
CTGTGCTTCGCTGGCCGGGCGGCTGCTTTGCTGACGCTTATCACTGGAAGGACGGCATTGGCGACAAAGAGACCCGCAAGAAGATGATAAATATCCACTGGGGCGGAGTCGTTGAGGACAACAGCTTCGGTACGCATGAATTCCTGCGTTTGTGTGAGCTTGTCGGCTGTGAGCCTTACATTGCGGGAAATGTCGGCAGCGGCACAGTTGAGGAGCTTGCTGAGTGGATAGAGTACATGACTTTTGACGGGGTATCCCCCATGGCGGAGCTTCGCAAAAAGAACGGCAGAGAAAAACCCTGGAAGCTCAAGTATCTCGGTATCGGAAACGAGAACTGGGGCTGTGGCGGAAACATGACCCCTGAGTATTACTGCGATACATACCGCAGATATCAGAGCTACTGCCGTGATTTCAGTGGAAACAACCTTTACAAGATCGCCTGCGGACCTAATGCTTATGACTACAACTGGACTGAGGTCTGCATGAAGAATATCGGCACATGGCACATGAAGGGATTGTCGTTGCACTATTATACTGTTCCTTTTGGCAACTGGGAGCACAAGGGCGATGCGGTGGACTTCACAGAGGCCGAGTATTACGAGACCATCAACGCAACGCTTCAGATGGAAACTCTGGTTACCCGTCACAGCGAGATAATGAACCGCTATGATCCCGAGAAGAAGGTTGGCCTTATGGTTGATGAGTGGGGCTGCTGGTTTGATGTGGAGCAGGGTACGAACCCCGGCTTCCTGTATCAACAGAACACTATGCGTGACGCTATCGTTGCTGCGATTAACCTCAATATCTTCAACAGCCATTCTGACAGAGTGTTTATGGCAAACATCGCGCAGGCAGTAAACGTGCTTCAGGCTATCCTGCTGACTGAGGGCGAGGTTACTGTAAAGACCCCGACTTATCATGTTTTTGACCTGTTCAAGGGTCATCAGGAGGCAACTCTCATTTACAGCCATGTTGAGAACGAAAACACCGACAGCGAGGCTTCGGTTCCCTGTATCAGCCATTCTGCTTCCATTGACGAAAACGGCGATATTCTGCTGACCATCTCCAACTGTGCGCTTGACAAGGAGTTTGAGATTGACTGTGGCAGCGCATTCGGCGAGGTAAAGGCAGCTGAGGGCAGAATGTTGACAGGCGATGCACATGATCACAACACCTTTGATAACACTGATAAGGTACATATCCAGCCGCTTTCTGTTCGCGTAGAGAACGGCAGAGCCATTGTAACGCTTCCCGCGTGCAGCGTTGCGGCAGTCACATTAAAGGTATGACCTACGGAAAAAAGCCCTGCACCCGCTGCCTTTTAGAGGAGGCAGGCAAGCAGGACGTGTACGCTTCGATACAGCGCTGCATTGAGAAGATACCCGAAAGGCAGCGAACAGCTTCGCCTGAATATGACCGCAGGCTTGAGCTATGTCGAGGCTGTGAGCATATCAGCGAGGGTACCTGTCTGAAGTGCGGCTGCTATGTGGAACTTCGCGCCGCAAAGAGCGACTCGCATTGTCCGTTGAAACAGCGTTTATGGTAAAAAAACACCCCCGACCAGCGGTCGGGGGATATTTTATGTGGTATGTATCAATTAGGACATCTTAGCGATGTACTCGTTGATCTCGTCGATAGCAGCCTGGATAGCGGGCTCGTGCTCGCCACGAAGCTGTGTATAGGACTGATCGCCTGTCAGATATACGAGGTTTGTGAGAGACTGAATGGGGTTCTCACAAGCGGAACCATCAGAAACTGCACCGAGACCGCCCTTGAAGTCGAAGATGGGAGTCAGAGGAGTCTTGTTGAGGTCGGTCCACTCATAGTAAGCGTCGAGGTTGTAATCAGACCAGCCCTGGTTCTCCTTCTGCTGAGCCTTGGCAGCTTCTCTTACAGCGGGATCCTGAGATGCTGTTACGCAGCAATCGAGCCATGCAGCAACGCCGTTGGGGTTATCGGAGCCCTTTACCCACATCAGAGAATCCTGCTTAGCAAGAACGTAGTGAGCGTCTGCCTGGGGATCCTTGGGGAAGGGAACGATTGTGATCTCGTCCTCGGGCCAGCCGAAGGAAGTAGCGAATCTGTTAAGACCGGAGTTGCCTTCGAATACCCATAAGCTACCGTCGCCATAGAACAGAGTCTGGTCGTTAGCCCAAGCCTTCATGTTAACGGACCAGCCGTTGAGCTCATGTCTGGGGTAACGCAGATTTTCCTTCTGCAGAACTGTCAGCATATTCTCCTCTGCACGCTCAACTGCGGGATCGTGCAGGTTGTTTACGAGCTGTGTACCGTCGTTGCCGATCATGGGAACGCCGGTGGAGATCATGAAGTCGTTCTCGGGGTTGTAGCCGTCGATGCAGTACTTGTCAGCGCCGCTGTCCTGCCACTTACGGGAGATCTCAAGGAATGCATCCCAATCCCACTCGCCCTTTTCAAACAGCTCTCTGGGATCTTCAACACCGATAGACTCGATGTTGCTCTTCTTGTAGTACATAAGGTTGTTGAGAGAGAACTCATAGAATGCGCAGTAGTAGTCGTCGCCGAATCTGAACTGCTCCATCATCTCTCTTGCGCCGTCCCACTTAGGACCTTCAACGTCGATGATATCGGATACGGGGTTGTATCTGCCCTGCAGAACGCCGTAGGGGAAGTCAAGTGCTTCGAAGGGGAACAGGTCAGGAGAGTTATCGGAAGAGATAGCAGCAGCAAGCTTTGTGTAACGGTCGCCGTATGCAACTGTTGTGTAGTCAAAGATTCTGCCGTCACGCTCGGGATCCTTACCTGTTTCGGGGATGCCATATACATCCTTGAACAGAATAGCTGCGGGAGTTGTCTCATCGATATCCCACCAAGCCATCCACTCGATTCTCTGTGTAACCTCGAGGTCGGGGTTATCGAGTGCGGACAGGTCGATCTGCTCTACAGCGTCATTAACGCCTTCGTTTTCAGCAAATGTTGTTGTTGTCTGCTGTGTAGCGGGAGCAACTGCGCTGCCCTGTGTCTGGATAGTGTCGCCGCCTGTGTTGCCGGGTGCGGGAGCAACGTCCTCTGCGCAGCCTGAGAGCGAGAGGATAGAAGCTGCTGCAAGCACAACAGCAAGCGAAGCCTTCAGCTTTTTCATGGTTGTACCTCCATAAAGTAATTTTAGTTTTTGTGAATCTCGGGAAAAACTTTTCTTGATACATTTATATTATAGCGCAAATCCTCGCTAATTGCAATATTTGTTTTATACAGTATTATCAACGTGTTTTTGTGCAATATCGCATAGGCGGGTCAGCTTAATTAACTTAAATTAAGCAACATTATTTACCGACGTTTAATTGCTTTTTGCGTAAAAATATTTTTCTGGGTGACTTTTGTTGTGCTTAGCAGAATAAACACTTGAAAAAAAGCGCAAAAGATGATAGAATAGATAATTGAGATATATTTTATTAAAGGAAATCTCAAAAAATCTCCCTCACGGCAGAATTTCTATGAGCGGAATCATCTGCTTCGTCATCAAACCTTGTAATACATCAAATATTACTGCGGTTTTTTTCCTTGCATCTGATACCGTTAATATACGAAATTTTGCTCGTGTTCCGATTATTTGAGGCCCCCTGAAGAAAGAGGTTTTATTGATATGAAATTAGGTATGGTAGGTCTGCCGAATGTCGGCAAGAGCACCCTTTTCAATGCACTTACAAATGCGGGCGCAGAGTCTGCTAACTATCCGTTCTGCACGATCGAGCCGAATGTTGGTATAGTATCCGTTCCTGATGAACGTCTTGATGTTCTAGCTAAGATGTATGCCCCCGAGAAATTCACTCCTGCTACACTGGAGTTCGTTGATATCGCAGGTCTTGTAAAGGGCGCTTCCAAGGGCGAGGGTCTCGGAAACAAGTTCCTTTCCAATATCCGCGAGGTAGACGCTATCGTTCATGTAGTGCGCTGCTTCAACGATGACAACATCATTCATGTTGACGGAAGTATTGGCGCGGCACGAGATATCGAGACCATAAATCTTGAGCTTATCTTCTCGGATATCGAGATACTGGAGCGTCGCCTTGACCGCACAAAGAAGCTTATGAAGGGCGATAAGAGCCTGCAGAAGGAAGTAGACTTCCTGGAAGCGCTTATTGAGCACCTCAGCAACGGAAAGACCGCGAGAAGCTTTGACTTCTCCGATGAGGAGCGCGATATCATCAAGACCTCTCCCCTGCTTTCCAATAAGCCTGTAATTTATGCAGCAAACCTTTCTGAAGCAGACTTCACAGGCGATATAAACAACAATGCCGAGTACAAGGCTGTATGTGCGATCGCTGAAGAGGAGCACTCCGAGGTGCTTCCGATATGTGCACAGATAGAGGCTGAGATATCCGACATGAGCGACGAGGACAAGGCAATGTTCCTGTCTGATCTCAATCTTGAGCAGTCGGGTCTCGCGAGAATAATCAAGACAGGCTATCGTCTGCTTGGACTTATCTCCTACCTTACAGCAGGCCCTCAGGAGGTGCGTGCATGGACTATCACCGACGGTACAAAGGCTCCTCAGGCGGCAGGTAAGATCCATACCGACTTTGAAAAGGGCTTTATCCGTGCAGAGATAGTTGCATTTGATGACCTTGTTGCCTGCGGAAGTATGGCAGCGGCAAAGGAGAAGGGTCTTGTCCGTCTTGAGGGCAAGGAATACGTTATGAAGGACGGCGACGTTACACTGTTCCGCTTCAATGTCTGATCGAAGCAGGCTGCGCCGTTAAAGGTGAGCTATGAATAAGGTGATACAGGGAAACAATGTAAACCACAAAAAAGTAGTGGGTCTTTTTGTGGCGCAGGTAATATTCGGCGTCATGCCGGTGCTGCTTTTGCTTGCGTTTGTGTTTTTCCATCTTTATAAGATCCAAGTAGTTGCGATCATTTTTATTCTGCTTATTTTTGGCTGCAACGTTGCTTATATGGTATTGGGCAGACGTTATAATGTTCTAAGCTCAGGTATTAAGGGCGAAAGACGCCTGTATCGTGCGGTCAAGAGGCTAAACGGAAACAATATAATCTTCCGCAATCTTCCTGTTCGCTATAAAAGAGGTCGCTCTGAGCTTGATCTGCTTATCATCAGCCATAGCGGCGTGATAATCGTTGAGGTAAAGAATCACTCGGGTACAATTTCGGGTGGCTGGAGATCCGATAAATGGGTGCAGCGCAAATTCTACCGCGACGGAAAGACCACTCAGCAGGACATTGAAAACCCTATCAAGCAGATGCGTCGTCAGCGCGATATAGTGAAAAGCATACTTAATGCAGCGGGCGAAAACGTATGGATAGACACAGTGCTGTTTTTTTCCTCTCCCAATGCAAAGCTGAGATTAGCGCTTCGCGAAAATGACTATGTTTGCTCCAGTGAGGCAGAGCTTATAAGCTTCCTTGGCGAATACCACGGCGGCGAGGTGCTTTCCATGTCGAGAATGAAAAAGATAGCAGACATTATAAATCAGGCATCAGGAAACATATAAAAAATCAACAAAATCTGACAACTCCGATAAGGCTTGTGCTTTATCGGAGTTTTTGTTTTTATAATGCGGTTTTGCGCCTAAATTGCCATATAAAGTAAATATATGGGTGCAACTCCCAAAAGCTTTGTTGCATTTTCACAAAGCAAAATGCGATAAAACGGTGAGCGTCTGAAATAAAATGCTGAAATTCTGCAGGATTTCCTGCAGAAAATTTTTCTACATTTTCAACGTTGAAAGCTGTTGAAAAGTATGTTGAAAACGTTGGTTTACAGGTGTTTTGGGCGTGGTTTTCAACACAAACTCCGAAAAACCGCAGTATTATCACATTATTTTCATTTTATTCAGTTGAAAACCATGTTGAATGCGTGGAAAAGCCACAGCTGTGGCATAATGCCAAAAAGCAGGTTTATAGTTGTTTTGCTATCATCATTGTTAACGTCTGATTGTATGCAATTATTACTATATGTATATAGTGTGGATTTATTTCCTAACTGTATTCGTAAAATATGCAACATTGTGTTAATAATGCATAAAGGAACAGGCTTAACGGAATGTTTACGGAAAAAAGGAGAGATTTCTGATATAATGTTATGGTACGAGAACTGAGTTTTCATATGAAAGCAAAGACTATGTTGATTAGATAGATATTCAGCCCACTGTGCATATATTCGGTGGAGCAGTATTATAAAAAGAAAAGCCGCAGAAAAACTGCGGCAAAAAGAGCAAGAGAGGTTAATATTATGTGGCGATTACATTCGGAGCAAAGAGTCAATGAAGAGGGTGTTGCGTATACCGCGTATGGTTTTATATGCGGCGAATGCTGTATAAGTGATTTCAGCTCGGTTCGCGAGGAAACGGAGCATTTCATTGAGGCGCTCAACAGAAACGAAGTATCGCCTTTACATATCTATGAGGTAATTGAGGACCATTTCGCTGAGGTTTAAGGCAGCGTAAATGTACCGTCGCGGTTGCGGACGATTGCGTCATTCAATTCAAGTCCAAGGATCACAGAGCATATCTCATCGTATTTCTTACCTGTTTTTTCTATGATCTCGTCCATGGTAGCTGCGCCGTCGCTCACGATATTGACGATCTGCGCTTCCTCGGGTGAGAGCTGCGAGGTATCTGGAGCAGCCTTTTCTATGGGTTTAGGCTTGACAGGCTTGTCGGTGGACTTAGCTGATGCAACAGCGCTCTTTATCACGACGGGCTTGCTGTGCATAAGCGCACTTTGCCACTGCTTTTCCTTTTGTGCCAGCAGCTTATTTAGCTTTGATGCGCGATCGTCAGAGCTTATCAGAGCGGTGTATATATCGCAAATATCGCAGACGGGCCTTGCGCCGTCACGAATGAGCTTTGCCAGTCCATAGAAACGCTCGGCGAAGATATCCTGCGGCGGAATGCACAGCAACGCCCTCTTTTGATTTAACGCGTGCTCTGCTGTAAGCAGTGCTCCGCTTCTTGATGAGGCCTCTGCTATAAGTGTTGCACAGGAGATGCCTGCGATTATCCTGTTTCTGCGCTTGAAGTAACCCTGCGTTACGGAGGCGTAAGGCAGCAGCTCAGAAACAAGAGCTCCGCCTGATTGCAGTATCGCGTTTTTGAGCTCCTCGTTCTCGCTGGGGTAGTTTACTGTAATTCCGCAGCCAAGCACTGCTACAGTATAGCCACTGTTGTTCACGGCGCTGCGATGAGCGCAGGAGTCTATGCCGACTGCCATACCGCTTATTATTGCAACTCCGTCCTTAGCCATTTCGGTGCATAGTCTGTCGCAGACCTTTCTGCCGTATTCCGAGGGCTGGCGCGGGCCTACCACCGAGATAGCAGGCAGGTCTTTGAGTGGCATAAGGCTACCCTTAACGAACAGCACGATGGGAGGGTCGGGGATATTTTTTAACAGCGAGGGATATTCCTCGTCGTCGAGGGTTATTATGCGTATTCCGAGACGCTCACATTCGCTGATAAGCGAGCGGACCTCGCGTGTTCTTGTGCGCTCTACGCGCTGCTTTTCGGCAGCGGATAAAGGACAGGTGCCGTCGCGCATTGCTTTTGCGGCTTCAAGCGCGGAGCCGTAGGTCGCAAGTATCTCGGACGTGCGGGAGTTGTGCGGCAGCAGGACAAGCAGCAGCCACAGCCATACCTCAACATTACTGTTCATAGCAAGACCTCCTCATAAAAGCCGACCCTTTCAGCCGTTACGGGAAAGGGTCGAGATTATTTTTTATACTTTAAGCACCATGCTGCCGTATGCGGGGAGAGTAAGACCGCCGAGCTCAACAGTGTTTCCTGTCAGCAGGTCAACAGCGCTTCCGCCGCGGTTGAGATTGAATGTGAACGGCGCACCATCGGCATTGATGACGATGATGAGTGTTTCGTCGCCGCAGGTCCTAGAAAATGCATACTGGCGGTTTGTCAGCTGCACCTGATTGTAGTCGCCGTCAGCGGCAGCGGGGTGGTTCTTCTGTATTTCGGCAAGGGCAGCGATATGCTTTGTAAGGTCGCAGATACCCTCGTTCTTCATCTTTTCAAGGTCAAATGCGGGGCGCAGGATATCATCGCTGTTGCCACGTTTGTCACCGAGCACGCCGAATTCACTGCCATAGTACACAGCAGGGATACCGGGCATCATGAACATCATGGTGTAGATAGCAGGCAGGTGTTCTCTCTGCTTCAGCATGGACGCTATTCTGGTAACGTCATGGTTATCGACAAAGGTGAACAGGTGCTTGCCGCGATAGATACACCAGTGCTCGCTACCGAACTGGCGGTTGAGCGAATGCGCGATCTCGAACATATTCAGGTCATTGAAGCTGGAGAACAGCCCCTTATAGCACTCGTAATTCGTCACGCTGTCCAGCATCTGGTCGTTCATCCAGGTGTTATAGTCGCCGTGGAGCGTTTCACCGAGCAGGAACAAGTCTTCGGACAGCCACTTGCAGTGACCGCGAAGCTCCTTAAGGAAGTTCTGATCCAGGCAGTACGCAACATCAAGGCGCAGACCGTCAATGCCGAATTCGTTCTTCCAGCCTGTTATGCAGTCCTTGATATAGTTCTTTACATCGCTGTTGTAGAGGTTCAGCTTTACAAGCTCGTAATGGCCTTCCCAGCCCTCGTAATAGAAGCCGTCGTTGTAGGGAGAGTTGCCCTCGCGAACATGGAACCAGTCCTTTCTGGCGCTACCAAGCTTATGCTCTCTTACATCGCGGAATGCGGCAAAATCTCTGCCTACGTGATTGAATACACCATCAAGCACTACCTTGATGCCGTTTTCGTGCAGCGCTTCGCAGACCTTCTTGAAGTCCTCGTTGGTGCCAAGACGGCGGTCTATCTTTGTGTAGTCGATAGTATCGTAGCCATGAGCCACAGACTCAAACACAGGGCCGAAGTAGATAGCGTTGCAGCCGAGCGACTTTATATGCGGAATGTCGTCGATAAGCTTCAGTATTACATGAGAAGGCTCCGACTGCTGATCGTTTATTCTCTCGCAGCCAAAGTAGCCGATGGGATAGATGTGATAAAATACAGCGTTTTCATACCATTTCATACGTGTAGGTTCTCCTGAAAATAATATACCGCAATCCCATCGCAGGACTACGGCTGAGATATGAGCTTTCATAACTCTTTGTTTATTATACATCAAAGAACGTAAAATGTCAAGTTTTTTTGTGAAAAATAGCCAAAGGCTGTGTAAAAAAATTGCACAGAACCGAAATTTTGAGCTATTCCTATTGAAATATAGTCCCTGAAATGATATACTTTCATTAAAGTGGATAACTATCTATCAGGCATTACCTGATATTAAATATACTACTATTGGAGTGGTTAGTATGAATAAAAGCAGCTTAAAACGGATCGTTTCGATCGCCCTGGTACTGGCGGTCCTTTTGTGTTGCCTGCCTTTAGGTGCGGTTGCTTCGGCAAAGGGCGAAACGCTGCGCGTTGGTGTAAGCTCTGTTTTCGGAATCAACAAGGAGAATAACAGCTACGGCGGTTTTGCATATGAATATCTCAGTGCGTTGCAGGTAAGCACAGGCCACAAGTATACCTTCATAGAAGCAAAGCCTGATGAGCTGATGCAGATGCTCTCGGAAGGTGTTATTGATATTATCCCGTGTGTAACAGCGGCAGAGTATGACTACTGGGCAGAGAAATACTTCAATACGAATGCCCGTTCTGTAGATGGCGGTGCAATACCGCAGCTTTGTGACAGCTCGCTTATGAAGAAGTATACCGCTATCTACGTCAAGGACAGCGGTTCTGATGCCATAGGCTTCTATGACAGAGAGGCGCTGAACAAGGCAACTATCGGTTATCTTTCCGAATGCGAGGACATGTATTTCCTTGACGGAAGATTTATCCGCGGCGAGATCGACATGGCAAATTTCGTAGCTTATGAAACAGAAGCGCAGATGAAAAGCGATTTTGATTCGGGTAAGATTGACGCTGTGGTAAAGAGCTGCTTCCACCCGTGGGAAAACGAGAAGATAGTTTATCAGTATTCCACGAGTGATTGCTATATGCTGGTGTCGGGAGATGATACTGAGCTTAAAAGCCAGATTGATGTGGCGGTCAATTCCATGTGTATGACTGATAGTAATTTTGGTTCGGATTTATACAGCAAGCATATAGAGAAGTATGGCGCAGCCACATTCGCTTTCAGCAACGCGGAGAAGGCATACATTGAAAACAATCCTGTAATAACAGTAGCTTATAATGACGGCGCCAGCGTGGTGGAAAACTTCGACAGCGCCAGCGGACATATCGTAGGATATACCGATACTGTGCTGCGACATATCGCGGACATGACAGGCTTTACGATACAGGTAAGAAGCTGCGCTAATTTGGAAGAGTGTGTGTCGTTGCTTGCAGACGGCGAGGCTGATGTCATCTGTGGCGGAGCAAACATGTACAGCGTCGCGGAATACGGAAATTACAGTGTGTCCTTTCCCTTCGCAACGATCCCGATAGTGACTATCGGCAGAGAGGGTGCTGCTTTGAAGGGCAACCCGAAGATCGCTATTCCCTATTACAGTGACAACATCAACGACTATGCGGCTGCTGCATATACGAATGCGACGCTGCTTCCTTTTGACAGCATTACAGAGTGTGTTGACGCGGTGTGCGAGGGCACGGTGGATATCGCCTGCTCCGATCTTTATGAGGCGGCTTACATAATCGGAACAAAGCATCAGGAGCTTGCTATCATCGACACCAGCACGACAAAGCATCTTGAATGCTTTGTTTATAATGCTGACAGCGCAGAGCTTCGCACTATTTTCGGGAAATGCATTGCAAGTCTCGGTGACGGCGAGTTTGTAGAAGCGTATTCCGATACAGTTGCCGCAGTGAGCAGTATACCCGCGGTGGGCATGGTGTCCGAGAGTATAGCTTACCTGCTGGCAGTGCTGCTGGCGCTGGTGGTGATCGGTCTGGCACTGCTGATAATCGTTTCGTATGTCAGAACAAAGCGTGCAGGGAACACGGATCCGCTCACAGGCGGCCGAAACAAGCACAAGTTCATCGAGGACACACAAAAGCTCTTTAAGAAAAATCCCACAGACAGATGGGCGATCGCCCTGTTTGATATCAATAAGTTCAAGTTCGTAAACGACCAGCTTGGCTATGAAGAAGGCGACCGAATGCTGGAGCGTCTTTATAAGACGATAGCAGACGAGATGGAAAGCGATGAGGTATTTGCGAGAGTATCGGACGATAATTTCGCCTGCACCATACGAGCTGCTCAGGACTCGGAGATAATCACAAGGTTGAACACCATTTTTGCTGATTTTGAGCGCAGGAACAACATATTTGTCAAATACTCCGTTATCTTCAGTGCGGGCGTGTGCAGGCTGTACGAGTGCAGAGACAGCAATAACAACGTTGATGTAAATGCTGCGCTTGATCGCTGTACTATAGCCAAAAAGACCCTGAAGGCGCTGCATTATTCCTCGATAGCGTTCTATGACGGAAAGATACGCGATAAGGCTCTGCGCGAAAAGGATTATGAGAATATCATGCCGACTGCGCTTGAGCAGCGCGAATTTGAGTGCTATCTGCAGCCGAAATACGGTCTGAAATCGCGCTGTATCGAGGGCGCTGAGGCGCTTATCCGCTGGAACAGTAAGGAATTCGGATTTGTATTCCCGAATGAATTTATACCCATAAGCGAGAAGAACGGCTTCGTTGTAGAGCTTGACTTCTTTATTCTTGAAGAGGTGTGCAAGGCGCTGCGTCGCTGGCTTGACGAGGGCAAGACCCCCGTCGTTATTTCGGTAAACCAGTCTAGGCTTCACCTCAACTATGATGACTACATCTGGCGTCTGCGTGAGATAGTGGATAAATACGATGTTCCGTATAAGTATATAGAGCTGGAGCTTACCGAGAGCGTTTTCATGGAGAATGCCGATAAGCTGCTGGCGATCGCACGCAAGCTGCATGATATCGGCTTCAAGCTGTCTCTGGATGATTTCGGAAGCGGTTATTCCTCGCTCAATATGCTGAAGGATATCCCGGTTGACGTTGTAAAGATCGACAGAGAGTTCTTTAACGGTACTGTAAATTCCGAGAGAGGTCGTGCTGTTATCTCTACCGTAGTCGATCTTGCAAAGAACCTTGATATGCAGGTCATCTCTGAGGGCGTTGAGACCCTTGAGCAGGTAGAATTCCTCGCCGAGATAAACTGCGCTATGGTACAGGGCTATTATTTTGCCAAGCCTATGACCATGCAGGCTTTTGAGGAGCTCTGGCAGAAGGAGCTGGACGAAAAGGCGGTAAAGCTCGCTGACAGCGAGTAAAACAATACGCGGCGGGAATGTTACTCCCGCCGCATTGATTTAAGGAGTGTCTATGACTATAGAATATCTTGATATAGGCGGTATTCCCGCAAAGCTTTACAGGGCAGACGATGCAACAGGAACAGTGCTTGCGGTGCATGGCTTTGCAGGAAGCAAGGAAAGTACGGCGATAGAGGGGCTTGCTGAGTTGGCGTGTGCCAGAGGACTCAATGTGCTGACCTACGACCTTCCTGCCCACGGAGAGCGCACTGAGTCAGCAGACCAGCTGAACGCGGAGCGCTGCGTTGGTGAGATGCTTGCGGTGGAGCGGTACATAAAGCAGAGTTTCAGCGGCAATATGTATGCGTTTGCGACAAGCTTCGGCGGAATGTGCATGCTTTTCAGGCTGGAACAGGCAAGCGACAGCTTTAAGCGCATAGTTCTTCGCGTTCCTGCAGTGAATATGTCGACTTCGCTCGTCAAGATAGCCTCAATGACAGACAGGGATTTCACCATGGAAAAAGCGAGAGAGCAGGGCTTTGTTATCCGCATGGCAAAGGAATATCGTATCCCCTATCACTTTTATGAGCAGCTGCTGCAGTGTCACTGCCTGCGCGAGAGCGCAAAATGGAATGATAGCAGGATACTTACGATATATGCTGAGCATGATGAGCTTGTTGATGTCGCAGATACAAAGGAATTTCTGCGGCTGAACCCCGCGATAGGTTCGCTGTGTATCAAGGGCGCAGGCCACCGTATGCAGAATGAGGCTCATCTTGCCGAGGCTTTGCGGACCGCTGCGGACTTCTTAACGGCTACACAGTGATAAAAAATAAATGATCCTCGCCATTTGTGCAAAAAGGCGAGGATTTTTGTGTTTTTGCACAAAATCCAATAGTTTTATTGACAAGTGCTTGGATATTTAATATAATTATTATGTATAGGAGTATTTTGAAAGCTATACAGGAGGTGATATGAAATGAGCGGTGAACAGGATATCCGTGTGGAAGAGCTTCAGAAACGGCTTGCAGAGGCTGAAAAGGAGATAAAATCCCTCAAGCTTGCAGTGCGTGCAGAAAACCTGAAGGTGCGCATAGCGTCGGAGTACACGAGCTTTGGCCTGTGGGAATACGATATTGCAGACGATATCAGCTATCAGTACAAAAAGCTTGATGGCATTTATGAGACCAATCTTGATCCTATCGTGCATTTCAGGGACACCATTTTAGGCTGGGGTATCATATATTCGGACGATATCCCTGTCTTTCACAAAATGTGCGATGCTATGCAGCGCGGAGACAAAGAGATACGCTATGATGTCCGCGTAATAAATGATTATTGCGATATCGTATGGTTCAGATATGAAGGAAAGACTATTTTTGATGATAGTGGCAATCCTGTCCGTATCGTCGGAAGAACGCTTGATGTTACAGAAGAAAAGGGCGGCATAGGCACAAGCTCAGACGAAAGGCGCGATCAGCTTACAGGCACACTTACACAGGAAAGCTTTGCTGAGATAGTTCATCAGCGTCTTCAGGAAAAGAGCTTCAAAAACTCCGCTCTTATCATACTTGGAATAGATAATTATGCTAAGATGTGCGAAGACGGAAAATGCGATGCAGGCTCTATGCAGTGCTTGCTTGCAAAGGTTCTGGAATCGCAGAGCGCTGTGGAGCAGGGCAGCCTGCTTTGTCGTGTAGATGACGGTGTTTTTGCATTTTATGTAAGATTCAGTGATCTTCCTAATCTTAACGCTATTGCTTCCAGACTTATATTCAAGTTCTATGATCAGCATTATGTTGACAATGACGGCGAGCATATCACGATAAGCGCGGGCGTTTCGATCTTTAAGAACACCAAAAATTGTGAGATCGTCTGCAAGGAAGCGACAACAGCATATGAGTCTGCCATAGCCAAGGGTGGCAATGGATTTTTGATATACAGCGCTTCGATGGGACTTGAGAAGCGCAGTTCGTACAGCGATTTCAATGCAGCTTTGAATGTTCAGGGTGCAGCAGGCGCAGAGGATATTTATCAGCTTATCAATACCGCGCTTATCGAGCCCGAGGCGGGCAAGGACGCTATTGCACGTGCGCTGCGTGAGGCCGGACGATACAGCTCGGCGGGCTATGTTTATTTTTGCAGATTCGGCACAGAGGGTGGCGAAGATGACATTTTTATGCCATGGAGCCGTGACGGAAATATCGAGTACGATCCGCAGCTGCCTTCATTCAGACCGATGTACAATAGGGAGCGGACTGTGCAGCTGCTTTCGGGCAAGGATATAATTTTTGCAACAGCAGAGAACAGAAGCTCAGCGGAATATGGATTTGAGTTTGTGAACGGCGCTGTTAATGCGGTGCTGTGTCCTGTTTACGCGGATAAGAATGTAGTCGGATACTTTACATTCGTGAATGACAGCATGACAGTATGGCAGGCTGCTGATAATACTATCATCAAGATGCTCAGCGATACGCTCAATGCAATGTTTACAGGCTACTATACAAAGCGCAGGTATGATGCGAAGATGAACTTTGCGGACGCTGTTATCGGGAACCTCGGTCTGGAGGGCTTTACGCTTGTTCCTGATACCTATGAGGTGGATTATGTCGGGGAGAATGCGGCCAATAACTATGACCTGAAAAAAGGCGATATATGTTATAAGAAGATAAGAGGCTATGACGAGCCCTGTGCGGACTGTCCTATCCATCAGCTGAGGGCCGGACAGCTTACGGCTTCCTGTGCGTATTACCGCGAGGGTGACAGCAGATGGATAAATATCTCGGCATCGGCGATCGAAGCAGAGAACGGAGAGCGCTATGCTGTCAGCGCGTCGGATATAACGAACTGTATTTCCAATATCCAGACAAGGGATACGCTTACGGGCGTAATGGGCTTTGACCGCTTCGCTGTAGATGCAATGCGAGTTGTTGCGCAAGCTCCCGAGGGTTGTTGTATCACGGTGCTTAATATCGCGAATTTCCGTAATCTGAACGAGCGCAATGGTTATGAGTTCGGAAACTCCGTACTTATTGCGGTGGCAGATGTGCTGGCTTCGTCCATCAAGGACGGCGAGCTTCTGTGCCGCTCCGAGGGCGCGAGATTTGTTGCGCTGCACCGCTCGGTGAGCATATCGGATTACCATATGCGACTAAAGCAGATGCTTGCAAGCGCGCAGCGTCAGGTGTCCGAGAAATGCGGAATACAGATATATCTGGTAGCGGGTGTATATGAGTTCGGCGTTGAGCACCTTGGCATAATGGCTTCTCTTGACAGGGCAATAATTGCGCAGAAAACGGTCAAGGACAGAGCCTACTATACAGAAAACATGATCGCTGTATATGACAGCAAGCTCAGCGATGAGATACAGGCGCGTCAGTATGTAGAGGCGCACATGGTTGAGGCGCTGGAGAACAACGAGTTCAAGGTGTTCTATCAGCCTAAGGTAAACACTGAAACAGGCGAGATAGAGGGCGCAGAAGCGCTTGCGCGCTGGATAAGGCCTGATGGCGAGATGATCTCCCCAGGCAGATTTGTCCCTGTATTCGAGCAGAACGGCTTTATTGCGGATCTGGATTTTGCTATCTACCGCAACGCTATTGCTGATATAAGGCGCTGGATGCGCGACGGAATCGATGTTCCGCAGATATCGCTGAACGTTTCGCGTCATCATATGCGTGACGAGACATTCCCCGATAAGATCTGCGCACTGGTTGATAATCTGGGTGTGCCTCGCGAGAAGATAGAGCTTGAGATCACCGAAAGCATGCTTACCGAGAACATGAACAAGCTTATCGACGCCATGAAGACGCTTAAGGAAGCAGGCTTCAGGATATCGGTAGATGACTTCGGCTCGGGTTATTCGTCGCTCAACCTCATCACAGTGCTCCCGTTCCATACGCTGAAGATCGACGGCGGCTTCTTCCTCAGAAATGAGCTTACCGAGAAGAATAAGAAGGTAATCTCATCTATTGTGGAGCTCGCTAAGAGCCTGAACTACCAGACGGTATCTGAGGGCGTAGAAACGGACGAGCAGGTGGAGTTCCTGCGCGAGATAGGCTGCGACATGATTCAGGGCTATTACTACTACAAGCCGATGCCTGTAAAGGATTTTGAGGCTCTTGTAAAAGGCGAAAAAGCATAAAAAAAGACCTGTTCCGAAAGGAGCAGGTCTTTTTATGTAGCTTAGATTTAGTTGCTGCGCTTGCCGAGCTTGATAAGCTTTACGATAGTCGGGCTGAGAACGAGGTTTACACCGAGTTCGATAAAGAAGTTGATGCCTACAAGTCCGACGAGGATATATGTAAATACATCAGCTCCGCCTGCCCATACAGTAAGCGTGTCGACAAAGAACACCAGGCAGCCGAGAATAAAGAAGCCTGTGTTCATGACCGGTGCCATTACAGCTGCAGCGAGAACAGCAACGAATTTGTTTTTCTTTTCAAGCAGCTTGTACATTACGCCTGCCATCAGACCTGCCATAGTACCCTTAACAAGACAGGTGATGATAGTGCCGGGGATATTGATGGCGAAGAACGCGCCTGCGTCTATCAGTGTCACAGCACCGAATACAAAGCCGAGCCATGCACCAGCCTTCCAGCCGTACAGTGCTGCGCCAACAACAATGGGGACAAGCGCTATCGTGAATGAGAACATTCCCGCTCTTGCGACCATGGTCGTCACTACCTGAAGTACCACGACGATCGCTGTTAAAAGCGCCAGTCCTGTGATCTTCCTGACATCGAATTTTTTTGTGGTTGTGCTCATAAGAACTCCTTGCTGGCATTCGGATCCTTTAATTCCGATATGCCGCGGGTATATATTTACGAGGTTTTACCTCGCAGACCCCTAAATAGAAATAACTTTCTGTATAAAAACAGATAAATTTAACGAAATGCAGGGTTATTTTACATTCTTTTTGTAGATGTCCAGCAGGCCTGTCATGATGAGACTGCGGTCAACTGTGAAAACATGCTTGCACAGAGGCTGGATAACGGACGAAAAACCACCCGTTGCGATAACGGTGCACTTCTCGCCGAGCTCCTTTTCAAAGCTCTCGATCATGCCGTCAACCATGAATGCAGTACCGTACAGCAGACCCGAACGCATACAGTCTATCGTGTTAGTACCAATGACGTTTTTGAGCGGCGGGTCGTTGTTTATGCTGATCAGCGGCAGGCTCGCGGTGCGGTTTGCGAGCGCTTCAATGGATATCTTGACACCGGGTGCGATAATTCCACCGACGAAAGCACCTGTCTTGTCGACAGCGAGCACCTTGGTAGCTGTTCCGAGGTCGATAACGACAGCGGGAAGCGGATAATGCTCCTTAGCGGCAACCGCAACGGCAGCCATGTCAGCACCCAGCGAAGCAGGCTCGTCGATCTTGATGTTAAGACCTGTTTTTAAACCGGGACCGACTGTCAGTACCTTGCAGCCGCAAAGCTTTGTCACAGCCTCTTTAAGCTGGCCTGTAACAGGCGGCACAACAGAGGATATGATAGCGCCCGAAAAGTCCTCAGGGGAGTACTTGTACAGGTGCAGGATATCGTTCAGTGTGATCGCGTATTGATCCGCCATACGATAGCGGTCAGTGTCTATTCTTGACTCAAACAAGAGCTTGTCGCAGTCATCAAATCCGCCTATGACGGTATTTGTGTTGCCGACGTCGATCGTGAGTATCATGAAATTACCTCTTTTTATTTAGTTCATATATTCTCCGCTGTATTCGAGCAGGGTAACGCTCTCAACGCCCTCAATGGCATTGAAGCGGCTGATGTAGCTTGTGTCGTTCTTCTTTATTTTAACCTCGATAGTCAGCTCTATACTGCTGCCTGTCTGGGTCTTGTTCTTCAGCTTGTACTTGATAGCGCCGAGGATACCGTTTACGTTAACCTCTGTTTCAGCGGTGTAGCGCACGATAAGCAGATAGCTCTTGCGCTCCTTCTTGAAGATGGTGAGCAGTATGTAGATAACGCCGATGATCACAGTGCCGATGATAGCGACCATGTAGAGCTGTGCGCCTGCGGTGATACCTGCGGCAATGCCCCAGAACAGGAAGCCGATATCCAGCGGGTCCTTGACTGCGGCACGGAAGCGCACGATAGACAGCGCACCGACCATACCGAGCGACAGAACTACGTTTGCGCTGATGGTCATGATGATGAACGATGTTACAACAGTTGTGAGCAGCAGCAGGATATTGAAGTTGTCGCTGTACACAACACCGCGGTAGAAGAAACGGTAGATAAGGTAGATGATAACGCCGCACAGTGTTGCGGTAAGAAGTGTGCAGACGATAGTGGTCACAGACAGATTTGCAAACTGCTCGGAAACATTGAAGCTGTCTCCGAATGCTGCCAGCATATCGTCAAGCTTTGAGCCCATTGTGAGATTTTCAGATACCATGCGATTTTACCTCCAATAATTTGTCGCTGCATATTATGTACTTGGAAACCGACTGCCGCGGAGCGTTGAGCCCCTGGAGCATAGCCTGTATGCTCATCGGCAGATAGTTGTCGAATTTTACCTCAAGTATGATCTCCTTGTCGTAGATACGCGAATACATCGCGTTTTCGGAGAACATATCTATTGTATTATAGCAAGTGGACAGCTTTTTGTCAAACGTGATACGGACATTTCCGTGCGGGTAGACAAGTGCCTCTCTGACGTAGTCCACGATGAGCTTCGGCTTCAGCGCGGACACGAGGTTTGAGCGATAATACTCGCCGAAAACATTCTCGTCCCAGTCATGCTCTGCCATAAACGAACAATCGCCCTTGAGCAGCGCTTTATACTGCTCGTCTGTAAGCTGTGCGGACAGCTTTGAAACATACTCGTCGTCCTTGTGCTTTGCCTCCAGCGTTATTCGTGAGGGGTCAAGGTTATAGCTGCGTATACGGAATTTTCGTCTTGCTGCCATACCGTTGATCTTGTCGTTGTACCCGCTGCCGAACATATCGTCGAAATAAAGGCTTGTAACACGATACTCACCGTTAGTGCTGTTCTTGTCGTGATACATCAGTGGCGTAAGCTTTGCAAGCAGTATGCGATATGTGCCTTCGTCGATCACAAATTTAAGCTCGTGGCGCAGACGCCGCCCTCCCGAAAGCTCTTTCTCGGGCTTTATCGGAAGCAGTGTTTTCATTTTTCCGAGACCGAACATCCGAAGCCTCCTTTCCTTATTATTACATAATACAAATATACTATATCACATTTTTAAAACGATTACAAGCACCATTTTTGTATAATATTTTGATTTATAACAAAACGTTGATTTATTGCGTGTTTTTTGTGAAGAAAATTTGCAAAAAACCCTTGACAACCGTTTTACAATCATGTATAATAAATTATTGTTGACAGTTGTGTGCGGACAAACTATGTCTTCACACAGATTTTAACTGATTAAAGAAGGGGGTTTTTGAAAATGAAAAGAACTTACCAGCCTAAGAAGCTTCAGAGAAAGCGTGAGCACGGTTTTATGAAGAGAATGGCTACAAAGAACGGCCGCAAGGTTCTCGCTCGTCGTCGTGCTAAGGGCAGAAAAAAGCTGACTTACTAATCTGATCGCTGACCTATGTCTGAATTCAGAAAAAGGTATGTTGTGATCAAGAAGAACCGCGATTTCGGCTTTCTCTTCAAAAAAGGAGAAAGCATTGTGACCTATGCCTTCGTCTGCTATGTTAAGGAACGGCGCGGCACTGCCAACCGCCTGGGCATAGTGACGGGCAAGAAGGTCGGGAATGCGGTGAAAAGAAATCGGGCAAGGCGGGTTATAAGGGAAGCCTTCCGCCTTTTTGAGCCGATCTTAAAGGAAAAGACACAAAAGCGTTACGACTTCGTTTTCGTTGCAAGGAGCAAGACACCGGAGCAAAAATCCGGAAAGGTATTGTCCCTTATGAAAAAGAATATTCTGTCAAAGCTGTCATGAAATTTTTGTTTTTGGGAATTATCAAGCTATACAGACTTACGCTGTCAAAGATCTTACCGCCGTGCTGCCGCTTTAGACCAAGCTGTTCAGAATACGCGACTATCGCTATTCGACGTTTTGGGGCGGTTAAGGGCGGTTATTTGGCGTTATGGAGAATTATTCGTTGCAATCCCTACTCGCGCGGCGGATACGATCCTGTTCCGGAAAAATTCTGCTTTCGTCCGGAAAAGGTGCAGCACATACCACCTCACACTCACTGCTGCGACAATGACACCGAAAGCGATTGCGGCTGAGCCGCTTTTTTATAAACCACATCAGGGCGCCTCTATGGAGTGATCCTATCCGCGCCCCAGACCGACCGAAATCTTGTCAGAAAGGACGTGGACGAAATAGATTTCATATACAGCCTTATTGGTACTCCTCTTGGTTATATCCTCTATTTTATTTATGAGATAGGCATAACCAATATCGGTATCGCGATCATTCTGTTTACATTTATTATAAAGATCCTTATGCTTCCGCTTTCCATAAAGCAGCAGAAGAACACGGCGAAATCCGCTATCTTCGCGCCTAAGGTAAGGGAGATACAGCAGAAGTACAGAAACAACCAGCAGAAGCAGCAGGAGGAGCTTCAGAAGCTTCAGCAGCAGGGCTACAACCCGATGGGTGGCTGCGGCTCTATGATCCTGACATTCCTTATCCTGTTCGGCGTGCTGGACGTTGTTTATAAGCCGATGACTCATATCACTCATACTCAGGCAAGCGATACTGAGAAAATGGTGAAGGAATCCTATCATATGGAGATCGCTTCTCTGTTCGTTGATGAGTACAACAATGTGGCGCTGCTCGAGGGCGACGCGCTGACAAAGCACGATGAGATCATTCGTGACGCTGAAAAGATCCTTGCGTATTATAACGCAAATCGCGGCGAGGGCGAGCCCGAGTACACCGAAAAGGTATGGGAAACTGTTTCGGCTGATTCCATGAAGGTCGTGGAAAAGACCATTGAATATGCGCTTAACAACAGCCTTGAGGATATTAAGGCTGCAAATGATGGCAACGGCAAGGATATCATGTTCTCTGCAACAAATCTTTTTGCCATTACCGATTATGCTACCACCGACGGTAACGCTGCAGGTAATCCCGTAAACGAGAAGGAAGAGCACAATGCTCTGAAAGATGATGCTGAGAAGAAGGCTTATCTTGCAGAGCACGCTTTCAGCGACACTGTCAAGAATGCATTTACAACAATGCAGACGCAGTACGGTTATTATAGTATCACTGCCAATGGCACGATATCGTTCAAGGCGACAAACTCTCTGCAGAGAGAGCTTTATATTCTCGACACGTTCGGTACTGTAAAGGAATATCAGAATGGCACGACCGTTGCGTTCAAGGAGCTTTATTCGCTCAGTTCCACAGAGGATATCGAGGAGCTTTACGAGAATCTTGACTTTATCGGTATCAAGCTCAGTGATATCCCCGGCGAGCACATGGGCTTCCCCATGCTGTTCATTCCTATTGCTGCATTTATCTTCTCGCTGCTGCAGTCCTTCATCTCCAACAGACACATGGAGCAGAACAACCCCGGTCAGGTAGGCGGCGGCATGAAGCTTACAATGTATATCCTGCCTATATTCTCGCTGATACTGGTATTTTCCGTACCCGCGGGTGCAGGCTTCTACTGGACTATAAGCTATGTGTTCGGTATAGCTCAGACCATTATCCTGAACAAGCTGTACAATCCCCAGAAGCTCAGAGCTCAGGCCGAGGCAGAGTACAACGAGCGCATGAAGCGCATTGAGATCGAGGCAAAGAAGATTCGCAACTCTGACGATGACAACACTGTCTCTGAGTACAAGGGAGAGAAGCTCACTCAGAAGGAGATAAACCGCAGAAAGCTTGCCGAGGCGCGCCGTCAGGACGCTATCAAGTACGGCGAGGAATATATCGAGGACGACGAGGATTAAGATGGAAAGGGGAACCGACAATGGAAAAGGAATTTACCGCAAAGACCGTTGATGAGGCAAAGGCGCTTGCAGCGCAGGAGTTCGGCGCTTCTGTTAACGATATCGAATTTGAGATACTTGAGCAGCCCCGTAAGG
>JAZNWG010000098.1:0-1540 GCA_045593225.1 Oscillospiraceae bacterium | reverse complement strand
CCGAACGGCGAGAGAAAGCAGGGGTTTATCCATATAGCGTTACAGCCGAGCTCTTTTATATAGTCCAGCTTTTCGATGATTCCGTTGAAGTCGCCAATACCGTCCGCATTGGTGTCGCGGAAGGACTGGGGGTAGATCTCGTAAAAAACAGCGTTGTCAAGCCATGAATAATTCTTTTCGATCATAATATGCTCCTTTCACATCTGCACTTGAAATATGCTTCTTTGTATGGTATTATACTACTATACAACAAGAAAATCCACCTATATTATCCTGATTTATGGTACTATTCTACTATGGAGGCCGAAATGAATAAGACAGCCCAGGAAAAACGTCGACACAGCTCCGAGCTGATACCTTACAGCTATTATAAATGCTGTATTCCCGAATATTTCGCACAGGTGCCGCTTCATTGGCACAACGAGTTTGAGCTGAATTACATTCTCAGCGGCTGCGGTGAATTTATCTGCGGCAGCGAGCGCTATATCACTCACAGTGGCGATATCATTATCCTGCAGCCCAATGTGCTTCACGCCATATATCCTCATGCGGAGCACAGCCAGCGCTATGATACTATCGTATTCAGTCCACGGCTGTTGGGCAGTCATGACAATGACCGCTCAGCAGCGGAGTGTATCCGTCCGCTTGTAAGTGGGGCATATGAACTTCGCTGCGTAATTACTCCAGAGCACCAGTATTATTATGAGCTGAAAACGACGGTAGAAAACATCTTCTCCTGTGCAAAGGGAAACACTCCGCAGCTGGATATGCTGCTGAGATCCGAAATTCTGCGCTTGTTCTGGTTGCTACAGAACAGTGGAGATATCAGTCACAGGGAAAGTTCTGTCAGCGAAAAGAGCGACCTTCTCCGTCCTGTGCTGCAATATATCAGCGAAAACTACCGCGAGGAACTGACCATCGCGCAGCTTGCAGACATTGCTCACCTGAGCTCCAGCTATTTCATGGGGATATTCAAGCGCTCGGCAGGAGTAAGTGCAGTTGAATACATCAATCAGCTACGTATAAAGGCGGCTTGTGAAACACTGAGAAGTTCGGAGAAAACAATTGCGGAAGCCGCATATGAATGCGGTTTCCGCAACCTTTCGAACTTCAATAAGCAATTCAGGCGTATCGTCGGGTGTTCCCCGAGCGAATACAGAAGACTGAACAGGATTTAAGCAAACATCGCCTGAATAGCAGGCTCACGGAGTATCGCATAGACCATATACGCAACATACAGCACCACGAGGATTACGCCCTCTGCGCGGTTTATCTTCTTGTTGAGACAGAAGATATAGCAGAGTATTGCAGTTGCAAGGAAAATGCTGATATCGATGATGATGTTCATGGGAACATTCATCGAAACATCGATCGGGGAGATAAGACCGGAAACGCCGAGGATACATACTACATTGAGAATGTTGGAGCCTACGACATTACCGATAGCCATGTCGCTCTCGCCCTTCTTAGCGGCAACAACAGATGTTACCAGCTCGGGGAGAGAGGTTCCGATAGCGCATACTGTAAGACCTACGAGTGT